>JALSHP010000371.1 GCA_026982175.1 Campylobacteraceae bacterium | reverse complement strand
TAGAAACAAAGCAACTCGTATTTCACAAAAAGATAAGCCAAGAGAAACAACACGCCTGTTATGGTGGTGTTGTACCAGAACTCGCCTCACGTCTTCACGCCATTGATTTGCCCAATATTTTAGAGGAGTGTAAGCCCTATTTAAATGACTTAAAAGCCGTAGCCGTTACCAACCAACCTGGGCTTGGGGTGACGCTTTTAGAGGGGATTGCTATGGCTAAGAGCATTGCTGTCACTAAAGACGTTCCTCTGATTCCTGTTCATCATCTAAAGGGTCATATCTATTCACTTTTTATTGAGAAAGAGGAGATTTTACCCCTTTTGGTCTTGCTTATCTCAGGTGGTCATACGCAGATTATACGTGTGGAGAGTTTGGAGAAGATGACCATTTTAGCCACCTCTATTGATGACTCTGTGGGCGAGAGTTTTGACAAAACAGCCAAAATGATGGGGCTTGGCTACCCAGGGGGACCACTCATTGAGCAGTTGGCACTCAAAGGCGATGAAAATAGATTTGATTTGCCTGTACCTTTGCGTAACTCTAAACTCATTGCTTTTTCCCTCTCAGGGCTTAAAAATGCTGTGCGTTTGACCATTGAGCGTTTGGGTGGGGCTGAAGAGATGAGTGAACAAGATAGATGTGATTTGTCTGCCTCTTTTCAAAAAGCTGTGAAGTTGCATCTCATTCAAAAGAGTAAAAAGATATTTGAGCAAGAGAAGATTAAAGATTTTGCCATTGTGGGTGGAGCATCGGCAAATCTATACATTCGAAAAGCCTATGAAGCATTATGTCAAAAGTTTGGCAAAAGGCTTCATACGGCATCATTAGAATTTTGTTCAGACAACGCAGCTATGATTGGTCGTTACGCTGTGGAAGCTTACAAAAAAGGGCTATTTGTAGATGCCTATGAGATTGATGTGGTACATACTAAGAAGCGACAGAGTGGTACGTTACTTTAAAGAGGTGCATTAAAATGCACCCTACAAATTTTGAGCGTTCTTTAAGTACGGTGTCAATTTATTACACCCAAAAAAATCATAAAAAAATCTTAACACTTTCTAACCAAAATTTGGGTAAAATAGACGCAATTATAATAACGATAAATTAATAAAATATATGGAGTTATCAATGGCAGAATATGGTGCTAGTAATATTAAAGTCCTCAAAGGTTTAGAGGCAGTTAGAAAACGTCCTGGAATGTACATTGGTGACACCTCCACTAAAGGGCTTCACCACTTGGTTTACGAAGTGGTTGATAACTCTATTGATGAAGCGATGGCAGGATTTTGTGACACCATTAAAGTGACACTTACCAAAGAGGGTTCAGCCATTGTCGAAGACAACGGTCGTGGTATTCCTGTGGGACTGCACCCAACAGAGGGAATTTCAGCAGCTACAGTTGTTTTAACGGTACTTCATGCTGGTGGTAAGTTTGACAAAGACACCTACAAAGTCTCTGGTGGACTTCATGGGGTTGGGGTTTCCGTTGTAAATGCCTTGTCAAAAGACCTACATTTAACAGTTTTTAAAGACAAAGAGATTCATACTCAAAGCTTTAAAGAGGGTATTCCCCAAGCACCTTTGGTTTCTGGTGATTCTACGCGTAAACATGGAACAAAAATTGAGTTTTTCCCTGACGATAGTATTTTTACAGAATCCGTAGTTTTCCAAAAAGCCATTTTGATGAAGCGTTTCAAAGAGTTGGCTTATTTGAACCCAAAAATCACCATTGAGTTTAAAGATGAGCGTGACAACACCAAAGAGAGCTACCATTTTGAGGGTGGAATTCAACAGTTTGTTGAAGACTTGAATACCAAAGAGCCTCTTTCAAAAGCACAGTTTTTTTCAGGTGCTGCTGATGACATTGAGATTGACATTGCCTTAATGTATTGTGATGCCGACTCGGACAAATCACTCTCTTTTGTAAACAACATTAAAACAGCTGATGGTGGAACACATGAAGCAGGTTTTAGAGCTGGACTCACACGTTGTATGTCAAGCTACATCTCCAAAAATGCCAATGCCAAAGAGAAAGGAACAAAAATTACAGGCGATGACTGTAAAGAGGGACTCATCTCCATTGTCTCTGTGCGTGTTCCTGAACCTCAATTTGAGGGACAGACTAAAGGGAAACTGGGTTCTAGCTATGTACGTCCTTTGGTACAGAAATTTTTTGCTGAACAGTTTAACAAATACTTGGAAGAAAACCCAATAGAAGCCAAAGCAATTATGGCACAAATTCTTCTAGCTGCTCGTGGTCGTGACGCGGCTAAACGTGCAAAAGATTTGGTCAAACGTAAAGATAATATGAGCATTGGTACGCTCCCTGGAAAATTGGCTGATTGTCAAAGTAAAGACCCTGAACTCTCTGAAATTTATCTAGTCGAAGGGGATTCAGCTGGGGGTTCAGCCAAACAAGGGCGTGACAGAGTTTTCCAAGCGATTTTACCCCTAAAAGGTAAAATTTTAAATGTTGAAAAAGCACGTTTAGAAAAAATCTTAAAATCAGACGAAATTAAAAACATGATTACGGCTCTTGGTTGTGGAATTGGCGATGAGTTTAACGAAGAGAAACTGCGTTACCATAAAGTCATTATTATGACCGATGCCGATGTCGATGGTTCGCACATTCAAACGCTTCTTATGACGTTCTTCTACCGATTTTTAAAGCCTGTTATTGAAAAAGGTTATTTGTATCTTGCTCAACCACCTCTTTACCGATACAAAAAAGGTAAAAATGAGACTTATTTAAAAGATGACAAATCCCTTAATGACTTTTTAATTGAAAATGGAATTGGTGTTTTAGAATCTCAAAGTATGGGAAAACAAGACTTAACTGAACTCTTTAAATTGGTGGCTTACTACAAAATGACCTTGAGTGAAATTGAAAAACGTTTTGCTTTACCTGAGGTCATTCGTTATATGATTGAAAACCCAGATATTATCTCAAAAGACAATCAAGCACTTTCTGCTACGCTAGAAAAATACATTAATAACCTTGGATATAACATTTTAACAAAGTCAATAGATGAAGAGTCTATTCAATATTTTGTTCAAACCAATGATGGACTTGAAGAGCTGATTATTGATGATAACTTGTTTACAAGCCCTCATTATAATGAAGCAATTTACATGAACCAAAAAATTCAAGATAGAATTACCGATGAATATAAAGACAAAGACATCTTGGCGTTACTTGACATGGTAAATGCCTCTGCCAAAAAAGGGGCTTATATTCAACGTTACAAAGGTCTAGGTGAAATGAACCCTGAACAACTTTGGGAAACCACCATGAATCCAGAAGACAGACGTTTACTGCAAGTGGTCATTGACGATGATGAAACAGCTTCTGATACATTTGTATTGTTTATGGGAGATGAAGTTGAGCCACGACGTGCTTACATTGAAACCCATGCTAAGGATGTTAAGCATTTAGATGTTTAACATCTTTTATGGTGCATGAAAATGCACCTTATAAGTTTTATAAGATAACTATTTACTTAAACTTTGAATATTAGAGAGTGAAATTAAATGCGCTGTAATTGGTTGCATATAGTTCTTCTCACAAAGTTTTGCTTTGTTCTTTTTGGTCAATTTCTCTAGTTTTTCTTCTTTTAAAATCCAAAAACCATTAACCGAAATCTCTTTACCTGAAGCATTTTTACCTGTAATGGCAGACTCTTCTAACACGTCCATCTCTACCAATGTCTCAATAAACTCTGTGGTTACTTTTGTTAAGTTTTGAACTTGATTCATAAAGGTTAAAACATTCGCTACAAATGGAGTGGTCTCCTCTTTGTCATCATAGAAATGTCTATCTCCAGCTTTCTCTTTGTTTACTTTGTGGTCACCATCAAAACCAAGTAAAAGGTCATCTTCATTTTTAATGTAGATAAATGGGTAACGCCGTACATAAGCAGGAATGTAACAACCCTCTTTCCAAACACCCTTTTCATCTAAAAATTTATTCTCTTTTTCAAGTCCTAAAAGTGCCACAGCAAACCAACCCTCTTCTTCATTGTTGGCAAATACAATTGGGTAGTTTTTACAAGCTTGGTAAAATTCACTCATGGTAATCATGGAACTTGTTAGTTCTTTAGCATGAGCAAATCCTTCTACATTCGCAACTCCTGCATCTTTGTGGCTATCTTTTGTAATTAATTCAATATTGTTATACATCTTCATTCTTATCCTTTAATATTTATAAACATAAGTTAGTATACAAAAATTAGACTTAAATAAAAACTATTTTAAATTATTATTTTTATCTAAGCCAAGAGAACTCTGGCTAAAATTTCCCCATCTGCATTTTCCAATTAGGCTTAATGGTCTCTATGTTTTTACCCTCGCTAGAGGCTAATATCTTTTGTATCAATGCCATGTCACTTAACGATGAGTTGTTCATAAAGACATAATAACCAATGCGTAATTTCTCTTTTAGCGTCACATTAAACAGTTTTTCAAAGAGACTAATCTCTATGCTATTATCTGAAAATTTAATAAGCAGTCCATCTTTAGAGTTTAATTTATTATCTATGGCTAACCTTTGTGTAATACCTGATTGATTAACATCTTCTATGGGAACAAGTATATTTTTTGTTCGATTATCTTCTCTCACTTCAACAAACTCAAAATTTAAATGTTTAGGGCGTTTGAGCAAACTCTTTTTAGTATGTTGTTTTACATTTTGCCCTTGCTCATGTACCACAAACTCTGAACCATTTA
This sequence comes from Campylobacteraceae bacterium, assembly GCA_026982175.1. Taxonomy (GTDB): domain Bacteria; phylum Campylobacterota; class Campylobacteria; order Campylobacterales; family Sulfurovaceae; genus UBA1140. Next base: position 3,639 of record JALSHP010000371.1, on the reverse strand, counting down.
CAAGCAATGTCAAGACCATGAGACTTCCTATAGTTTTTTTCATTTTCAACTCCTAATGACCATAAAACTTAAGTTTTATGCTTTTTATATCGGCTGACGCTGTATTAGCAGTATCGGCATCAGCTATCTCCACACTCCATTGACCTGAACTGTTTTCATCTACAAAACCAGCCACACCAAACTTAAAGCCACCATCCATCCATGCATTAGGGGCGTAGTTCCAATCGACCACTTTACTCTTAGCACCTGAGGGTGCAGTTAAACTCAGCACAAAATCTTCTGGACGTGTATAGTTAGAATCAACACTTAACTCTATCCACTCTACAATGCTTGAATTAGCATCCTCAATGGTAGTAGAGAAGATTCTTGTCGCACCATTGGCAAGTGTAGCGTTAACCTCACTAAAAACTTCAAATGTTTTTTCAGCAGGAAGGTTCACATATGTGCTTGTACAATCATCTATCATCCCTTGAGGATTTACCAAGCCATAACCATAGTCGGTACTGTGCCATAAGCCTCCACCATTTTGTTGCCAAGTGGCATTGCTACTGTCTATTTTTTTACCATGTTTGGCTAGAAGATATTTCACATCTCTATAGGTAAGACTTGGACACGCTTCAAGCACCAAAGCAATACATCCAGCCACCACAGGAGAAGCCGCACTGGTTCCATTCATTCCAAAGGTATAGTTTTGAGCTGTGTCCGCACTCCATGTTGTTTTGGTATTAAGGTCACCTGTATTAGAAGATGTTCCTTCAACCGTGGTTGTGCCAATGGTTGGTGAGTTTTGATAATAATCTCCACTATAAGCAGCAATCAAAACATTCCCCCCAGGGTTAGAGTAGGAGGCGTAGGTGTTATCATGCTTTAAAGCAGCAACGGCAATGGCATATCGGTTGTTTGCCACATAACTAAGATTGGAATTTCCAGCATCGCCTCTGTCATTCCCTGCTGCAAAAACATAGATACGACCTTTTCCATCTCTTAGTGTTTCTGAACCTTGCTTTAAATAATACTCATAGGCATTTCCATTAGAGAAGTAAGCCCCCCAACTGTTATTGCTTACGGCTATCTCATTGGCACCATCTCCTGTGAGCCACACTTTTTCTAATCCTGCTAAAGTTTGGTTTTCTATCCAGTTAGAACCTGCTATCTTCGCAAAAGGGGCAACGCCTCTAACGCCTACCCCGTTAAAGGCACGAGCAGCCATAATCCCCGCTACTTGTGTACCATGGGTACTTGTGTTTACTTGTGGAGAAGGGTCACCTGCTGTCACTGTTCCACCTGCATGTTGATAAGAACGGATTAAGTCCATATTATCTGTTAAATCTTCATGATTAGCCTCTACTCCATCGTCGACTACTTGAACAATGATGGGTGTTCCCTCATTGTAGCCCATATACTTGTGGTAAAGTTCAAGTAAACCTAAGTCATTGCCCACAATGCTAGCGACACCACTGTCATTAACCTGTGTTCCCAAACTGTTTAAATGCCATTGTTTATCAAAAAAGGTATCTCCTTTTGAACCACTTATCTGTAAGCCATCCATAATGCCATCACCATCTTCATCTGCTATGGCAGGGTTTGAGCCAATCAGTATCTCAATGCTATCAGAAATACCATCACTATCTTGGTCTCCTAGGGGTGCAATATCAATGCTCAAGTTTACATCAACCGCTTGACTAGCTCCTGCCCCATTGGTGGCAATAGCTGTTAAGTTGTACTCTGCAACCCTACTTCCATTCATCTCTACTGTTGTGCTTAAAACCCCATTAGCAGCGATGCTAAAGTCTGAAGCATTTGTCCCACTAAGTGTCATGGAAGCAATGGCACTGTCTCCACTATCAACAATGGCTACATTACCAACAATTGAACCAGCAGAAGTACCATTGAGAATATCTATTGCGGTATTGGCTAAAGTAGCCACTGTATCCGTTACATTGGCTACGGCAATATTGACCGCAATAGGCGCTCCATCTCCCACACTGTTGGTCGCATACGCCGTTAAATTGTACTCTGTAATGCTCTCATAATCAAGCACTGCCCCTGTGGCAACATGAATAGCCCCTGAAGCATTAATCTCAAAATTAGCACTCCCCACACCACTTAAGCTCATGGCAGTAATGGGTCGTCCTCCATCATAATCGACCAAAATATTACCTGTAAGTAAGGCTCCTGCTGTGGCATCTTCAGAAACTGAGAAGATAGAGTCTTGTAAAGTAGGAGGTACAATGGGACGAATCATCTTCTTCCCTCCACTCATATAGAACTCCATATCAAAATTGGTACTGTTGACCTCTTCCCAATTGTACTCGCCATTGAGTGTGCCAAACTTATAGATATTGTCCGATTTATCAATAATATACCACGAATCATTAGGGGCTTGAAAAAACCACCATCTCACACCCACCGTACTGTTACGAATAAGCTCAATCGCTTCTTGAATGCTAGGGTTGGTCTTAGTCACCCCTAAACCCCAATCTTGAAAAGTATAACTTGGATTATCTGCAATTGCCCCTACCACTACCTCTTCAGTAACAAGATTAATAGACGCAGCATCAGAACTCACCTCACGCCATGAGACCTTTTCCACCCCATTAATGGTCTCAATCTCTCCTAAAGAGAAGATATAACCATCCAATGCACCACCTGTGGCAGAGATGTACCATTTTAACTTATTGTCAGCTGTTTTACTGTTTCCTGTATAGTAAGCAAATTTCAACTCTAACGGTGTGCTTTTAAGCGAATCTATGTCCTCTTGTGTCACCTCGGCATAAACAGCACCATGCCATAAGAGCATCATTAAACTTATCCATGAGATTATTTTCATATCACTAAAACCTTTCATATTTTTGCTTTATTATAAGATTTTATTATTTCATTTTTAGTTAAATTTAAGAAAAAATTACATTGTGTTTAATTAATTCACATTATATTTTTTGAAATAGTGTCATATAATCACACTATATTTAAAAAAAATAATATTTATAAACATTAAATATTATATTTAAGCTTTAACATAGACTAAACAGACAAAAAAATCTAATTTTTACTCTTATTATATTTAATTTCATTCTACCTAAAAAGAATCTAGTTTATAATAGAGTGTTATCTATGGTTATAATTAATTAAAATTTAATTATAAACTATATAAAAAAATTTAAGGAGAATTTAATGTCAAAAGTTGAAGAGGGAAATCTTTTTTTCAAACGTTTCGGACGTACTGCTTTAGCACTGTCTATGGTGACGAGTAGTTTTATTTTTGCTGACCAGACTATTGCTGCTGATGCCAGTTCCACAGAATATTTAAAAAATGGTGAGGACAACAGCTCCATAGCAGCAGGAGTTAATGGTGATGGAGAAGGAGCAAATGTTGCTGTTAATGCAGGAGTCAATCTAGCAGGAGCAATTATTGCAGGGGAGAACTTTGAGAATCCACCTCTACCAGATACAGACCCTACCCATATCTATCGTGATGGAAGTGACTCCATTGGTAAAGCCATTGGTTTAGATATTAACAGTACTATTACTGATTTAGCCAATTTAGGGACGATTGAAGCCGATGCGTTTACGCTTCCTTCTTACGCTGATGATGCGGGTCAAGTTCACTACCCTGACCAAAACAATACGCAGTTAACA
>JALSHP010000370.1 GCA_026982175.1 Campylobacteraceae bacterium | reverse complement strand
TGCTCCTACTCCATTGGCATCAGCTCTTGCCTCATCAGCTGTGGCAAACCATTTGGTATCAGCAGCATTACACTCTGCTTCTATCTCTGCCTTATGAGAAATGGTTTGGTCGCCCCCTTGTGAAGGCAACCAAGAGTCATCTTCATAGCTTGAAGCATACTCAAAAACATAAGGCTCTTCTGCTTCTGACTTACCATTTACATAGTCTGCTGAACCATTCCAAATTCTATACATAATCGGTCTTGAATTAATATGATAAGCATCACTATAATAGGTTTTAATAATATTATATCGTTCATTATCTTCTATATCTTGAATCTCTAAACGATACGCATCCACAACATCACATATCTTCTCTTGAGTAAAAGGTGTTCCCCCAGTATTGTTAGTAATTAAAGTTGTTGAGAACTCATACCCTTGTGTCGCCATACCATCACCAGAACGATAACCAATAGCACCTCCAGGATAATTCCATACACCTGTAGCGTCTCCTCTATAATATTTATCAAAAGAGCCTCGTGAGTAGTATAGTGTGTAAGAGTAACTATTGTCTAACTCACTCTCACGCTCTCCACCAAAGTTTGCATTGCCTGTTGGAGTAACAGGGTCAAAGTTGGTTAAACTGTTTGTAGTTTTAAGCCACCCATCTTCTTCAGGATTATTACCCCCTTGGCTTTGAGGCTTAACATCATCAAGAGGTACAAAGATATAGATAGAACCAATCGCAGCAATTCCTCTGTTTACAGGTAATGCATTCCCCACATAATCTAACTTTGGATAGTTAGTTAATGTAGCATCAATATGTTGAGCTTCAATATCAATAGTTGAGCCACTTTGTGTACAATTAATGGTTCTCTCATCAGCTGTTTGTGTAATACGACGTGCATCATAAGTTACTGTTGTAGCATATAGACTTCCTGTTCCACTATAAGTTAATGGGTCAGCACTTCCAACATATCCATCTTGATTGGTAAATCGTCCTTTAAATGAACAGCCTACCAAAGTAGCATTAGGAGATAGTTCAGACATATCATCTTTAAATGTAAAAGTAGCATCTTTACCCATTGACTCATTTCCTACCAAAGCAGAAGCATTATCTACTTCACCACTAACTTCATCTACTTCAATGTAGAACTTATAGTCCATAAGCCAACCCTTAACACCATTATGCTCATATCCTGTCACGGCTGTATACATAGATTTTTGCAAGTTCCATCGTGGTGCAGCCGTTACTTCTAAAGAATAACCATCCGTATCATCACTTACCGTAGGTGCATCTTCAGCCGAAATTTCAAACGTAATGTCCCCTGGTTTTGTCTTAGAGAGGGTCTCACCTTTAACAATAACATTAAAAGGTAAATCTTCAGAGTAGGTTCCTACATCATTTTTATCAAAATCTTTACGCACACATATCATGGTCTGTTTATCTGCTGATATACTAGATTCACTAGCATCACAAGAACCAGGGAGTGTATCCCATTTATAAGACTCTGTTGTACCAGTTGAGCCATCAGGTAATATACCTGTGCTAGGAAGCGTACCTTTAATGGTTACTTTCTCTTTAGCTCCTCCAGCTTCTCCATTCCACATCCAGCCTGCAATAGCTTGAAAACTATCATTGGTTCTAACTACTAAATCACCCGAGTAGCTGTCATCCGATGGGTCATCGGTTGTACCATTATTATTAAACAGTGGGTCATCACCAAAGTCACACCCTACAGTTGGGTTAGAAGGACAGATGGTTCGTCCATTAACTACCTGTGAAGTAGTATTAAGTACCCCAACAATACCCCCTGTTTTACCATAATAAGTGGTTACATTAACATTCGCTGCATGTATAAACATGGCAAATGAAAACAATAATAAAAATAGTCTATTGATAAATATCATATATAATTCCTTAAAAATTTTAATTAAAATAATAATATCAATACTTAAATTAATATTAATTTAAATAAGTATAAATTATATAAAAGTTTATTTTAATTAATAATTCACAAATAAAAACACCCTCCTAAAATGGATGTAAAAAGTTACCTCTATCGGATAAAAAAAAATTGAAAGCATCTTTCATAGCAAAATAAGTTTTACTTGACTATAATCTAAACATGAAAACTGTTCAATTTTTAAGCAATTCACCTCAAATAGATAAAATAACCAAAGGTTTAACCTTAACCCGTTCCCTTTTTGTCTCATCATTACTAATGGGTGAAAAGCATACTGGAAAAAAAACCTTTATTAAAATGCTTTTCCCCAATGCAATTTATGTTGATGCTTCTCAAGAGCAAGAGCTGATATTGGCACTTGAACAGTATGATAAGCTAATTATCTATAATTTTGAAAAAGTTCAATATATTGAAAAACTCAACTTTGAACATAAACGAATTATTGCCATTGCCAACACCACTAAAAATCAACAAAAATTCAATAGCCATTTTGCCTTTATCTATAAAATGCCAAGCCTACAAGAGAGAGAAGATTTAAAACTCCTAATTGACTACTTTACAAAAGAGATAAAAGAGAAGCTAATGATTGAGGTTAGCACACCAATAACAAAAGAGAGTCTTGATTTAAGCCATAATATTAAATCATTAAAAGCTTCTATCTCCAAACAGCTCATTTTACAAACTCTAAACAAAGAGGAGATAGAAGAACGCTTATATCAGTATCTATTTCAAGAGATAGAGGGTAATAATGCTTACCGTGAGCATTTAGGACTCTATGAAAGACCTCTCATTGAAGCAGGTCTCCAAAAATACAAATCGCAACTCAAACTAGCAGGGGTCTTAGGACTTAACCGAAATACCTTAAGAAAGAAGATTCAAGAGTATGACATCAGTTAATTTTAACTTTTTTATTGAACATGATACCAATCCTTTTATACTATTTAATAACCAAGGAAAAATAAAATATCTCAACAAATCTGCTGAACTGCTCATGGGAGCGTGTAGACCCACAGAGATTTTTGACATTGCCCTTAGCCATGCACCTCAAAGTTTTGGGGTAAAGAAATCCATCATTGCCCTCTCTTTTAATGCTTTTGAGTTTTATGCCATCAATGTACTCTATGAAAATGAAGAGTTCATTGGTATTCATCTCTACAATAAACCACTTAAGCAACTCACTGAAAAAGTGGTGTTAGATGGTTTTAGTTTAACGGACATCAATATACTACTTCAAGCCAATATTGAACTCTTTAATCTTAACTATCAAGGTAAAATAGCCCTTTTAACCGACTACGACATTCCAGCGTTTCAAATGCACCAAAATAACTTTTCACTGCTTTTACAAAAAATATTTGCACTATTTAATGAAAATAAAAAAGTAGAAATCAATGTAAAAATCAAAATTGGGAAGCGAGTGGTCATTAAAGAGAAACCTTATCCTATTATTTTACTAGAGATAAAAAGTACGCAAAAAAGAGATGATGATAAAAATGAGATAATAGATTTAGCAGAGAAAAGTGCGATTAATCTACAAATAAAAAAGGCTTCTATCTGTTTAGAAATTCCTGCGATTGCTTAAAAGAAGAGAGAACATAAGCTTAATAAAAAGCTTATGTTTAAGAAAATGTGAAAATTACATAAATAAATTACGTAAATCTATGTAATTAAGATAGTTTAGAAACATACCTTAGGTCATGTTTCTCTTATAGAGAGAACGGAGCAGTTAACATTACTAGTGCTGTGTTGCTTGATGAAGCTGTTCCAACTGTTTGGTTAATTAAAGCAACATCTGCATTTAATGGTCCAACTTTAGTTGATGCTGTTAAAGTAGTCTCTTTTAAGTCATTAGCATTAATTGGAGAGTCTGAATTAACATAAGAGAGTCCCAAGTTAACAGAGCCTAAATCATAACCTGCTGCTACTTTGAATGCTTTAGCCCCTTGAGCTCCTACAAGACCATAATTCCAGTATGATTCTGTGTAAAGGTTTGACTCTGAACCTGATGTATGACCTGTTGCAATATTTGCAATGTCAATACCAGCTTTATCATCTCTCTTAGAATAAGCAGCAGAAACACTTAATGGACCAGTAGCATAACCAAGTTTAGCAGCAACTGCTGATGTTTTATCAGCAGTTGCAGTCAATTTTGCTCCTGCATACTGAAGACCAACACTTACTTCTTTAGTAGCAGCTATGTCTGCTTGTACCCATTGTGCTGTTGCTACTGAAGGAATTTTGTAACCCCATACTTGTAGTTTTGTCATTGGAATAGCTGTGGTAATTGCACCTACTGCATATGCTGGTTGAACAGCTCCAGTAAATGCTTTCATACCACCATTAATTCCTGATGTTCCAAGATCAACTGTACCACCTTGTACAGGATTATTAAATGGTGTACCATTTCCTCTACCAACCCAAGCACCAACTAATGTTGTTTTTTCAATGTCTTGGTTAACTAAAACTGCGGCATCAAAGGTATTGGCTGCGATATTCCATTTTTCAGATTTAAAGAATGGAGTATCAAGTTCTTGACGACCAACAACAACTGTACTTTTACCCATATTAACAGCAATGTTTGCTGTATCTAGCCATACTCTATCTTTTACAACTGTTGGACCATGATTAATCCACGTACCAGAAACCAACTCATTTTCTAAACCAAGGGTAGAAACACCTGTAAGTCCTGCATTTAAAGTTACACCATTTCCTACACTTCTAGTATAATCAAGGCTTACAGCAGTATCACCATACGCACCATTTTTATTGAAAAGGTCTGTTGTCCCTGCATCACCTGTTCCATAAAATAATTTAGCATCACCACTAATTTTAGCATCACCTGCCATTGCTGTTGTCACTGCAATTGCAGCGATTAAACTTAATTTTGTAAATTTCATAATTTTAAACTCCTTGAATTTTTATTCATATCAAGTATACTCCTTTCAATTATAAAAAGTCAAGAAAAAATAATTGATTTATGATTATTTTTTAAACACTAACTGTTTATTAATAATATTCAACATAATTTTCAATACTTTTAAGCAAAAATCAATCTATTATCGGTTATAAATCTACTATTCATCTCTCGGGGTGCTATTCTAAAAATAGCTGAGATAGCCTAGATGGCTAGTCCGTTGAACTTGAACCAATTAACATTGGCGTAAGGAAGAGAACTTTTTTTAATTTACAACATAATATTTATAGGGAGCATTCCCTAAAATCTTCTGTTCTTCTAAAATAATTCCTCTTACTTTCTGCCTCTACTATACATTATATAGAAGGATATAAAACCATGACAAAAGCATTTAAAGACAAATTTAGTACATCAAATGATGAACTCACGCGTGAACCTTTTCCCGCTTCTACCAAAGTTTACCTAGAGGGTGAAATTCACAAAGACATTCGTGTACCTGTAAGAGAGATTTTACTAGGAGATGAAAGTAAACTTAGAGTTTATGATACATCAGGACCTTACACCGACCCTACGGTTGAGATTGACGTTGAGCAAGGTATTCCTGCCATTCGTAAAGAGTGGATTATGGGGCGTGGTGATGTTGAAGAGTATAAGGGACGCATCATGGCTCCTGTGGACAATGGCTACAAAACAGATGAACAACTCGACTTTGTAACAGCAGGGGCAACTGGACTGGTAAGAACACCTCTTAGAGCAAAAAAAGGAAAAAACGTTTCTCAAATGTGGTATGCACGTCAAGGCATCATTACCCCAGAGATGGAATTCATTGCTTTACGTGAGAACCAAGATGCAGCTATGAGTGAGCGTTACTTAAGTGACCCAGAGCGTGAAGAGCGTTTAAAAGGGGAGAACTTTGGAGCAAACTTACCAAAACAAATCACCGCTGAATTTGTACGTCAAGAGGTAGCAGCAGGTCGTGCTGTTATTCCATGTAACATTAACCACCCTGAAGTAGAGCCTATGATTATTGGGCGTAACTTCTTGGTTAAAGTCAATGCCAACATTGGTAACTCAGCGACTACTTCAAGTATTGCTGAAGAGGTAGAAAAAATGGTATGGTCAACACGTTGGGGTGCTGATACCGTTATGGATTTAAGTACAGGTAAAAACATTCACACCACCCGTGACTGGATTTTGAGAAACTCTCCAACCCCAATTGGAACCGTGCCAATCTACCAAGCACTTGAAAAAGTAAATGGAATTGCTGAAGACCTAACTTGGGAAGTGTTCCGTGATACTTTGATTGAACAAGCAGAACAAGGGGTAGATTACTTTACCATTCACGCAGGACTACTATTGCACCATGTACCAATGACAGCTAAACGGGTAACAGGAATTGTAAGTCGTGGTGGAGCCATTATGGCGAAATGGATGATTCATCACCACAAAGAGAATTTCTTAAACACGCACTTTGAAGATATTTGTGAAATCATGAAAACTTATGATGTTACCTTCTCATTGGGTGATGGTTTACGTCCAGGAAGTGGAGCAGATGCTAACGATGAAGCACAATTTGGAGAACTTGAAGAGCTAGGACGCTTAACAAAAATTGCATGGGAGCATGATGTTCAAACCCTCATCGAAGGACCAGGTCATGTACCAATGCACATGATTAAAGAGAACATGGACAAGCAACTTGACGTATGTCACGAAGCACCATTCTACACACTTGGGCCCTTGACTACTGACATAGCTCCAGGTTATGACCACTTTACTTCAGGAATTGGGGCTGCGATGATTGGTTGGTACGGATGTGCCATGCTCTGTTATGTTACGCCAAAAGAACACTTGGGTCTGCCAAACAGAGAAGATGTTAAAGAGGGACTCATCACTTACAAAATCGCAGCTCACGCAGCTGACGTTGCCAAAGGTCACCCAGGTGCTAGAGCCAGAGATGATGCAATGAGTTTGGCACGATTTGAATTTAGATGGGTTGACCAGTTCAACATTGGTCTTGACCCAGAACGTGCCAGAGATTACCACGATGAAACCATGCCAATGGAAGCAGCTAAAGTAGCACACTTCTGTTCAATGTGTGGACCAAAATTCTGTTCTATGAAAATTTCTGCTGATGTTAGAGAGTATTCTAATGAGTTAGAAATCCAACAAGGAATGGACGAAATGTCGGCTAAGTTTAAAGAGATGGGCAGTGAAGTTTACGTTGAAGCTGACAAGATAGAAAAAGCGTAACATTTTACCAAAGAGGTAGTCTAAGGCTACCCCTTATGGTAAATGCCATACTAATATCTTGCTATAATCTTTCATTAATAAGGTTATAACAAAAGGTTAACATTGGAACTTCAAAAAACAATTAACAGAGAGAACATTGAAACATTGGTACGTTCATTCTACTACAAAGCGATGGATGATGAGCAAATAGGTCACTACTTTACACTGGAGTTAGGAGAAGATATTACCAACTATGAATGGGTAAAACACATTGACATTCTCATTGATTTTTGGGCAAAAGTATTTTTGGATGACCCACTTTACAATTCTGACCCTTATGGACCACACTTTACCATTGTCGATTTAAAAAAAGAGGATTTTCAACAATGGATAAAGCTCTTTACCCAATCAGCCCAAGAGATTTATGTGCCAGAGCTTGTCAAACAGTTTAAAACGAAAGCCATCTTCTACTCTGAACAATTTATAGAACGCTTAAAAATCAATCCTGAATGTGAGACACTATTTTGGAATGCTTAAGAGCCTAAAAACTAGAGAAATAGAAACTAGGAAAATAGAAAAAAGGGAACAACATGAACATTGCCATAGCAGGGGTAGGACTCGTAGGAAGAGTCTTAGCCTTAAACCTTTTAGCCAAAGAACATACCTTAACACTTTTTGATGAAGATGAAGCCAACGGCGAAAAAGCAGCAGGAATGACCGCTGCTGGAATGTTAGCTGCTTTTGCAGAACTTGAAACGGCTGAATCAGTCATTTTTGAACATGGAAAACGCTCTATTGAGCTGTGGCTACCTCTTTTAAAAAGCATTGAGCTTGAAGATGCTTATCAATTAGAGGGAAGCATCATCACCGCTCACCCACAAGATTACTCTGAACTTGACCATTTCATTGCTACTTTGAAGTCAAAAGTAAATGAAGCCAAAGATATTCAACTCCTTGATAGAGCAGGAATCGTAGCCCTTGAACCAGACCTTGAACAACACAACAAGGCTTTTTACATTCCTCATGAGGGACAAGTCGATGCCCAACGCTTTATGCAACGCTCCACAGAGTATCTTTTAGCTCATGCAAATGTTACTTGGCATCAAGAAACCAGAGTAGATTGCGTTTCAGAAGGGGCTGTCTCTTTTAACGATGAAACAGAAGAGTTTGATTGGGTTTTTGATGCTCGTGGATTAGGGGCAAATGAACAAGTTAAAAACTTACGAGGGGTTAGAGGAGAAGTTCTTTGGTTAGATGCTCCTGAAGTGAACATCAAACGTCCAACACGAATGCTTCACCCACGCTACAAAATCTACAT
>JALSHP010000369.1 GCA_026982175.1 Campylobacteraceae bacterium | reverse complement strand
TATATGTTATAATTCGCTTAATTAATGTGAAAGAAAAACCATGAGACTCAACAAATTTATTTCCCACAACTCCAAGTATTCACGTCGTGAAGCAGACAAACTCATAGAAGAGGGGGTTGTCACGGTAAACAACATCAAAATGGACAATTTTGGCTACGATGTACAAGAGGGGGACTTGGTCTCCATTCGTGGGCTTCACGTCAAAGAAAAAACTGAACTTACGATGATTGTCTTTAACAAACCAAAAGGAACTTTGGTGACACAAAAAGATGACCGTGGACGAACCACCATTTTTCACAAACTCCCTGGAAAGTTTCGACACTTTATTCCTGTGGGACGATTGGACTTTGCTTCAGAGGGGATTTTACTCTTAACAGATTCACCAAGAGTCGCTGAAGTGATGATGCAAAGTGGGCTAGACAGAACCTATAACATCAAAATTGACAAACCTTTTACACCAGAGATGGAAGAGGCAATGAAAGAGGGACTTTTTTTAGATGATGCACGTGCAGGTGGGCATGAGAAATCAAAAATCTACTCCATGGAGTTTGCCCCTTTTGTTCACTATGAAGTACGAAATATTGGGGCAAACTTTACCAAACTCCGTGTGACCATCGCTGAGGGAAAAAACCGTGAATTACGGCGTTTCTTTGGACACTTTGAAGCCAATGTTCTTGACCTTAAAAGGGTGGCATTTGGGGGCATTGAGCTAAACAATCTACCCACAGGCAAGACCCGTTACTTTACACGCCGTGAGTATGATGACACGCACAAATACCTAAAAATGGTACAACAACTTGAAGCCCAAGAGAAAAAAGAAGAAGAGGACAGAATAAAGGCTGAACGTTTGAGAGAAAAAAAGAAAAATCAAACCGAAGACCAAGCACGTCGTGCTAAATCAGCCGAGCAAAAACGACTCAAAGAGGCAAAACAGCGAAACTCTAACAAAAATAACCCCAATAAAAAAGACAGGAAATAGCCGTGTCTTTGGCGTTAAAATATCGACCTAAAACGCTAGATGAGATTATAGGACAAGAGCATCTTTTAGCCCCTAAGGCTGTGCTTAGAACGCTGATTAAAAAAAATGCCTTAATACACTCTTTTTTCTATGGTCCTCCAGGGTGTGGAAAAACTACTTTAGCAAGGGTCATTGCACAACATCTACAACGCCCTTTTTTTGAACTTAATGCCACAACCCTAAAAGTAGAAGATTTACGAAAAATTTTTAAAGAGTATGCCAATGCTTTGGAAAAACCTCTCATCTTTATAGATGAAGTACACAGGCTCTCTAAAAATCAACAAGAGGTACTGCTTCCTTTTATGGAAAATAATACCGCACTCATTATTGGGGCTTCTACTGAAAACCCCTACTACTCACTCACTTCTGCTATGCGTTCGCGTTCGCATCTTTTTGAACTGCACAGAGTCAATGATGAAGCTTTAGAGCAACAACTAGAGAAAATTATAGACAAAGAAGTTATTCACATGGCTAGTGATGAAAAAGCATTTTTAGTGAGTTCTTCTAGTGGAGATGTTCGAGCGATGTTAAATCTTTTAGAGTCTGCCACGGCTTTAGGTTCAGAGGTCTCATTGGAACAATTAAAAGCCATAAGACCTTACGCACTCCAAGCAGGTAGTAGTGAAGCAGATTCACACTATGATTTAGCGTCTGCTATGATAAAGTCCATAAGAGGTTCAGATGTCGATGCAAGTATCTACTACCTAGCACGACTCATTAATGGGGGTGAACCTGCTGAATTTATTGCACGACGTTTGTCAATTTTGGCTTCTGAAGACATTGGCAATGCCAACCCACATGCCTTAAACTTAGCCTCTTCAACGCTCAATATCGTCAAGATGATAGGCTACCCTGAAGCACGAATAAGCTTAGCTCAATTGGTGATTTATTTGGCTTCTTCTCCTAAGTCTAACCGTGCTTATCTAGCTATAAACTCTGCTCTCTCTGCCATAAAAAATGGAGAAATTTACCCTATTCCAAAAAACATAAAACAAGATAAAGTCAATTATTTATACCCTCATAACTATGGTGGCTGGGTTAAACAAAATTATATGAGCAAAGAGATGAAGTTTTATGAAAGTTCTAAAATAGGATTTGAGAAGACTTTAGATGAGTGGTTGGGTAAAATAAGGTCGTAGGGTGCATTTTAATGCACCATTTAAGTTATATGAAGGGTGCAGTAGATTGACACCCTACAAAAATAATTAAACGTTAGTCTCTCCACAGTGACCACATTTTCTAGCATCAACTGGAATCTGCATCGCACAAGTTGGACATGTTTTTTCAGTTGGCGTTGCTTCTTCTTCTGGCTCTTTTAATTTATTGTAAGCTTTAATAAACATAAAGACCACAAAACCAAGAATGACAAATGAGATAACATCATTAATGAATGAACCATATTTAATTGCTGGAGCACCTGCTTTATCTAAGGCTGCCATACTCGCGTAATCTTTACCATCAAGTGCAATAAAAAGTTGTGAAAAATCAACTTTACCCATAAGCATCCCAACAGGAGGCATAATTACATTCTCTACCATTGACTTAATCACCGTAGCAAAAGCCCCACCAAAAATGAAACCTACTGCCATATCTACCATATTTCCTGATATAAGAAATTTTTTAAATTCTGAAAACATTGTTTATCCTTATTGTTAATTGAAAAAGAATATTAACATAAAGAAACCAATTATAATATTATTTAATTTAAAAAAGAGGAGAAAACTCATAGGTTCGATTTTATCGAACACCATGAATTTTATAAAGAGCAGTTATTTAGCATTCTTTTTATCTCTAGCCAATCGTTTACGAACAACTGGGTCAAGTGATTTTTTACGAATTCTAATTGATTCAGGCGTAATCTCAACAAGCTCATCATCTTCAATCCACTCCATCGCAGACTCAAGAGTAATCTCTCTAGGCTTAACAAGCTTAACAGCTTCATCTGTACCTGAAGTTCGCATGTTGGTTAAGGCTTTCCCTTTAAGTGGGTTCACATCAAGATCCCCTGGACGTGTTGATTCACCAATAACCATTCCAGAGTAAACTTTATCTTGTGCATTAATAAACATGATACCACGTGCTTGTAAGTTAAAGATTGAGAAAGCAACCGCTTCACCATCATCCATAGAGACCAGTGCCCCTGGAGTTCTACTCTCAACTTTACCAGAGTAAGCTCTGTATTCTAAGTAAGAGTGGTTCATAATTCCCTCACCTTTCGTATCTGTTAAGAACTCATTTCTAAACCCAATAAGACCACGTGCAGGGATTTCAAACTCTAAACGTACTGTTCCATCAGGCATTGGTGTAAGCTGTGTCATGTTCGCTTTTCTTTTTCCAAGTTTCTCAATGGCAACCCCTTGGAACTCTTCTGGAACATCCACAACTAGGTGTTCAAATGGTTCCATTTTAACACCATTTTCTTCTTTAGTAACAACTTCTGGACGTGCCAACATAAACTCAAATCCTTCACGTCTCATGTTTTCAGCCAAAATACCAATCTGAAGTTCACCACGTCCAGAGACTTTAAACGATGCATCACCCAGTGGTTCCATACGCATCGCAATGTTGGTCTCCATCTCTTTTTCAAGACGCTCTTTAATCTTGTTTGATGTAACGTGTTTCCCCTCTTGACCAGCAAGTGGTCCATTATTTACAGACATAATGACGGATAGTGTAGGCTCTTCAACATGCATGGGGTCAAGTGCTACAGGGTTTTTAGAATCACAAATAGAATCCCCTACATCAATGTCTGAGAAACCTGCAATGGCAACAATATCACCTGCTTCTGCTTCATCAATATCAATTCTGTCAAGTCCTTTAAACCCAATGAGTTTAGATACTCTTGATTTCGTTTTAGAACCATCGGCTTTAACCAAAAGATACTCATCACCTTTTTTAATTTTACCATTAAAGATACGTGTAATACCAATACGCCCTACAAAATTGTCAGAATCAAGGGTAAACACCTGTGCTTGAGTATCTGCATCGGGAGAACCTTGTGGGTAAGGTACTTTACTAATAATTGCATCAAATAATGGGGTCATATCTTTATTTTCATCTTCCATCTCCCATTTGGCATAACCATCTCTCGCTGCAGCATAGAGTACTGGAAATTCAAGTTGCTCTTCATTGGCATCAAGTGCAACCAAAAGGTCAAAGACTTCATCCATGACACGGTCAGGGTCTGAGCCATCTTTATCAATTTTGTTAATAACCACAACTGGAATAAGCCCAAAAGCAATCGCTTTTTTCAAAACAAACTTAGTTTGAGGCATAACACCCTCTTGTGCATCAACAAGTAACAGTACCCCATCAACCATTTTTAAGACACGCTCAACTTCACCACCGAAGTCGGCGTGACCAGGGGTGTCAATAATGTTTACTTTATGCTCCCCATAAGTAATAGCTGTATTTTTAGAAAGAATGGTAATTCCTCTCTCCATTTCAATTTCATTAGAGTCCATAGCTCTCTCTTGCACCTCTTCATGAGCTGCATAAGTTCCAGATTGTTGAAGAAGTTGATCAACAAGAGTAGTTTTACCGTGGTCAACGTGAGCGATTACGGCGATATTTTTGATTTTTTGCATGTAGAATTGTCCTATACTATTAATAAATTAGGCGAATTATAGCCAAAGAAGATTATAGTTGACATGGGGTTTAAAAAAATTAAATAGTTTTTAAAGAGTTATTTCAAGCTCTTTGTGTTATACTGTCTCATATTTTTAATTATATGAAGGAGATTTCAAACATGAAATTAACACAATCACTAGCAGTTATTACTGCACTTAGCACTTTAAGTTTTGCTGGAGGGGATATTAATCCTGTAACTGTATTTGAACAAGAACCAGTATTTGTTCCTGTAGAGACTGTTCCTGAACCAGTATATGTAGCTCCAACTCCTGAGCCTGAACCAGTATATGTAGCTCCAGCTCCAGTTGTTGAAGCTCCAGCTCCAGCTCCAGCTCCAGTTGTAGTAACACCACCTCCTGCAGCACAACCAAAAGCTGAAAAACCATCTGGACCTCTTGGTCTCTATTTAGCTGGTGGTATTGCTGGTATGGCCGCGAGTAAAGCACATAAAAATGCTTCAAATATCCTAAAAACAGAAGCAAACCAAGATAGACAAATTGGTTTTACTGGTAGATTAGGTTATGACTTCATGAACTACTTAGGTGCTGAATTAAGAGGTACTTACGGTTTCGCAAAAGTTGACAGTGGATATACTAAATATCAACAAATTGGTGCCTACTTAAAACCAAACTATGACATTACAGATGCACTTAACCTTTACGGTTTAATTGGTGCTTCAAAAGCTAATGGTGCGGGAATTGCTCCATCAGCAACTGGTCTCTCGTATGGTTTAGGTCTTGACTACAGCTTAAGTGATAGCTTCTCTATCTTTACAGATTACCTTAATCTTATGGATAAAAAGAATATCCCAGAGTCTTCTGCTTTAACTGTTGGTGCAGCTTACAACTTTTAAGATTTCCACCCGATAACAACCTTTTTAAAAGGTTGTTGTTATACCTCTTTATACTTTAATACAAAATATATCTAAAAATTTTATATCATAAGCATCAAATTTTTATACATATTTTCAAAATCTTTAGGAGATACACGTGAAAATTCTACTTGCTCTAACCCTCTTCTTATCTGCCCTCTTCTCAACTGCCCTTGATGATAGGCTAAGCTTTATTGTTAAAAATCAACCGCAAACACTTTCCAACAATCGGGATGAACAACAATTAATTCGAGCACTCTATAGCAAGAATCATGATTTTCCCCTATGGATTGGTCATGCTCATAATTTAAATACATTAAGAGATATTTTGCAAGACCCCTATTTTAATTATAAAAATAAAAATTTTCAGCAAAATGAAATAGACCAATATGCCTATTTACTTTATGACAATATGAACTTAAATCAAAATGCTGAGGAATTAAGTAAGTTAGATATTCTTTTAACCCGTGCATACATTAAAATGGCTAAGTTCATTGTTAAAAGTGATATTAATTGGGGAGCTGTTCGTGTCAAACTAATGCAGATGAAAGATGAAAAAGATATTACAGCTAATTGGGAGATGGTCAATAAAACAATTCCTAGTAGTCATAAACTTTTTAATGCCATTAAAAATCAAGATATTAAAGGTTTTTTTATCTCATTAACCCCTGCTAAACATCAACATCGAGAACTTATTGAAACACTATCTTTTTATAGAGGATTACCTAAACTAGAACGTATCAAATATGAAAAAGATTTAAAAATAGGAGATAAACACCCTTATATCCCATCTATTAAAAGACGTTTTATATTAACAGGAGACCTTGCCAATAAATACAACACTTCTGATGTTTTCGATGAAGAGTTTAAACGTGCGATATTCTCTTATAGAGATAGATTTAAATTAAAACAAAATGGACTTGTTGATAAAGTTCTTGTCTATTATCTTAATAAGCCTGTTGAACATCTCATCCAAAAAATCATAACCAATCTTGATAAATTAAAAGTTTTTCCTAATCACTATCCAAGAGAGTACATTCGTGTTAATCTTCCTGACTTTAAAATGAATTACTTTAGAAATGGAGAATCTATCTTAGAGATGAGAGCTGTTGTAGGACGACCTGAACGTCCAACACCAATTTTCTCTTCGTACATGACCTATTTAGAGATTAATCCTCATTGGAATATACCAGAGAACTTAGTAAGACGTGATTTAATCGTAGCTTTACAAGAGCATCCAGATTACTTAAAAGAGCATAATATTAAAGTCTTTTATGGATGGCAGAAAAAAGGTGAGATGAAAAACTTTAAACCTGAAATGTTATTTCCTTATGCCGATAAATCTAAAGGGCATATTCCTTATCGTTTTGTTCAATATCCAGGAGATGACAATGCACTGGGGCGAATTAAGTTTATGTTTCCCAATAAATACTCTGTCTATCTGCACGATACAGACAACAAGTCATTGTTTCAATATAGATACCGAGTTTATAGTTCAGGTTGTATGAGAATAGAGAAGCCATTTGAGCTACTTGATATTTTAAATTCACGTATTAGCCCTAAGTATCAAAGTATTATACGAAAATACAGAAGTACATTGGTCAATAAAGTGATTAGATTTAATAAAAAACTGCCTGTACACACAACTTACTTCACAGTATTTAAACGCAATGGGCTTACCTACTTTAGAAAAGATATTTATGAGTATGATAAATTTATTGAAGAGTCGGTAATTAAAAGTTTTTAAAATTTTTTTCTAAAAAAATTAAAAAATGTATTAAGCAAATCTTTCTTATTTTGAGAAAGATGCTTATTTATTTCACTTAAGTTTTCTTGACAAATTAAAATTTTACGATCATTTTTTACATAAATTTTTTTATTGATTTGTAAGGCAAGCGATAAATATTTAGATGCTTCAGAATGGTTAAATAGATGATAGTGGCACATTGCTAGATGAGTGTAACTATCTGCTGTGAGTGAATGACTTGAACCATAGAGTTCAACTCTTATCTCTAGTGCTTTTTCAAATAAAGGTAATGCCTTTTCATACTCTGTTAATGATGCATAATAATAGGCTAATTGATGAGAACTCATGGCTATTAGCGGATGAAACTCCCCTAAAATATTATTTCTTATTTCTAATGATTTTAAACAATATTTTAATGCCTCTTCTAGATTATTTTCTAAAAAAAATATATCTCCTAAGGCACTATAAATTTCACTACACTCCAGTGAAGCAGTTCCAAAAAGATTTTTTCTTATTTGTAATGCTTCACTATAACAAAGCAAGGCCTCTGAGATTGAATTATCCTCTAAATAAGCTTCTGCGAGAGAGAGATATGAATTTGCTGTCTTAGCATTTTCCATACCAAAGGTTAAAACTGTTACCTCAAGTGCTTTATTAAAATAATAGATAACTTTATTATTTATATTTTTAGATTTATATTCTAAGGCTATAGCGATATAATCCTCACGTGTTATCTCTTTGAATGTCATATTATTCGGAACACTCTTTATATCATCTCCCTTAAGAGTTGAAAAAAGATTATTAACTCCCAATGTAACATTCATTTCAATATTTCCTTGTATCTATATTAAATAAATATTATCGTAATATTTTTAATAAATATTGATTTTTTTTTAAAAAATTATTATATTTGACCAATTATTCAAATATAATCTTAAATATATTATTATATGTTAATTATTAAATATAAAATAATATTTTTTACAATTATCTATTTAAATAAATTTTTTATTAGATTATTTGTTCATATAAAATTTTCATCTGAATGTAACTCTTTTTTAACCATCAACTCAGTATAATCCCAAAAAAATTTCTAGCTCATCATAACTTAAGCTTTCATAATGTATTATGGAAAAAGTTAATTAGGACTAAAATTGTCCGAT
>JALSHP010000368.1 GCA_026982175.1 Campylobacteraceae bacterium | reverse complement strand
CTGCAACAGGTATTAAATATTTTGGTATTTTTCAAGTTTTGTCTCAAAATAATTATCTGAATAAAAATACAGTTTTAGTTTTAGACGAACCAGAAGTCCATCTCCACCCAAAATGGCAATTAGAGATGGCAAAAATAATAGTTGAACTTGTCAAAAATGGTGTTAAAATCTTAGTAAATTCTCATAGTCCTTATATGATAGAAGCACTAGAACGCTATGCTGAAAAAGCAGAAGTTCCATCTGACTTTTATTTAGCAGAAGATGGAGTTATTGATAAAGTGGAAGATAATAATTCAAAAACTTTAGCAAAAATATTTCATAAGCTCTCTGCTCCGTATGAAACATTTAATCAAATGGATAGTGAGATTTTAAAAGGTGGCTGAATTAAGTTATGCTCTACAAAAGAAAACTGACTACAGTGAATGTAAAGTGAGTTTAAAAGAGACAAGTAAAGATAGTGAAAACAATGAATATTTGTGTCAAAGTTCTATGGAAGTGTATGATTTTGATTGTATTGTTAAAAAACTTTATCCTCAAAAACAACCATCTTCTTATGATTCACTTATTGTTGATGAAAATAGAAAGATAGTCTATTGTATAGAATTTAAAAATCAAATTCCATCACAAATTAATAATGCAAATATTAAAAAGAAACTAACCAATGGTAAAGAGGTTTTAGATAATATTTGTAGTACTGAAAATGTCCAAAAAAAGGATTATAAATTTATCTATTGTGTTGTGCATAAACCAGCTCAGAATAGATATGGTAATCCTTTGGTTGACAGAGAGATAAAGTTTGAGTTAAAATCTTACAAAGATACTTATTTTGACAAAATAGTTACCAATGACATAAACTTTTTTAAAAATGAGTTTAGAAAAGAATTTAAAGAGGAGAATTGTTAATGAACAACCAACCACTAACCTTTAGTGAAATACTACTAAAACTACAACAATACTGGAGCGAACAAGGGTGTAATATTGTACAACCTTATGACATACCAGCAGGTGCAGGGACATTTCACCCTGCTACACTACTTAGAAGCTTAGACGCTAAACCTTGGTCTGCTGCTTATGTTGCACCCTCACGCCGACCTACCGATGGACGCTATGGAGAGAACCCCAACCGACTAGGAGCTTACTATCAGTTTCAAGCACTCATAAAGCCTAGTCCTGACAATATTCAAGAGCTTTATCTAAAGTCATTGGAATATTTAGGTCTTAATCTTCAAGAACATGACATTCGTTTTGTAGAAGACAACTGGGAGTCGCCAACACTTGGTGCATGGGGTCTTGGTTGGGAAGTTTGGCTTGATGGTATGGAGGTTACTCAATTTACTTACTTTCAACAAGTTGGAGGCATCGCTTGTGACCCTGTGGCTGTTGAGATTACCTATGGAACAGAGCGTTTAGCGATGTATCTACAAGGGGTTGAGTCTGTATTTGACATTGTTTGGAACAGACAAGGAGATGAGGTAACCACTTATGCTGATGTTCATAAAGAGAGTGAGTATGAGTTCTCTAAATATCACTTTGAAGTGGCAAATGTAGAGAAGCTTTTAAAAGATTTTGATGATGCTTCTGCTGAATGTAAACTCTGTTTAGAAGCTGGATTACCTCTTCCTGCTTATGACCAATGTATGGTGGCAAGTCACGCCTTTAATGTTTTAGATGCACGAAAAGCCATCTCACAAGCTCAACGACAAAACTACATTTTAAAGGTTCGTGAACTCTCAACGGGGTGTGCTAAGTTGTATAAAGAGCAAGAAGAAGAGCGTAACAGACGCGTGAAAGCTTAGTTGATGATAGAGAAGTTAATTACCTCTAACCTTAAGATGGGGATTATTGCAGGGGGACAACTTGGAAAAATGTTGGTTCAAGAGGCGAGTCGATGGGATATCTCTACCTATATTCTTGACCCAGACAGTGAATGTTCGGCTCGAAATGTAGCTTCTGTCTATGTTCAAGGTGATTTTAATGACTTTGAGACGGTTTACAACTTTGGTAAACGTGTAGACATTTTAACGTTTGAGCTTGAAAATGTTAATATTGATGCTTTGCAGCAATTGAAATCTGAAGGCTTAAAGATTGTCCCTGACCCAGATGTGTTGGCACTCATTCAAGATAAAGGCTTACAAAAAGAATTTTATCTGAAACATCATCTGCCTAGCTCTGATTTTGCTTGTTTTGATGATAAAAAGAGCATCGAAAAAGCCTTGAAAAGTGGTGAGATTGCTTATCCATTTGTTCAAAAGCTACGAAAAGGTGGCTATGATGGGCATGGAGTAGCACTTGTAAAAAGTGCTGAAGATGCTTTACTTGATGGCATGTCAATTGTTGAAGATAAAGTTGAAATAGCCAAAGAGATAGCCGTTATAGTGGCTCGAAATAGTATGGGAGAGATACGAAGTTTCCCTGCTGTGGAGATGACCTTTAACGATGAGACCAATTTGGTAGAGGAGATTTTCTCTCCTGCTAATATCTCTTTAGAAGAGGAGCAAAGGCTTAAAGAACTTTCCTATGAGATTATTAAAAAGCTTGATATGGTTGGCTTATTGGCGATTGAATTCTTTATTGATAAAGAGGGAAAGATACTCATTAATGAAGTAGCCCCTAGACCTCATAACAGTGGGCATCATACCATTGATGCGATGGTGACTTCACAACTAAAGCAACTCTTACGTGCCATACTTGACCTACCCTTAGGAAGTACGGAGTTAACTTCTGCTTCTGTGATGCTAAACCTGTTGGGGGAAGCAGGGGAGCATGGAGCTGTCTATTATGAGGGCTTTGTGGAAGCGATGGCAATTGAGGGGGTGAAAATTCACCTCTATGGTAAAAAAACAACACGACCATCAAGAAAAATGGGGCATGTAACCATACTTGATAAGAGTGTGGAAAATGCATTGAAAAAAGCAGAAAAAGTAAAAAGTATTTTAAAGGTAAAAGCATGGAAAAAGTAGTTGTTAGTATTGTGATGGGTTCAGATTCAGATTTACCTGTAATGAATGCCGCGGCTGAAATGTTAGAGCAGTTTGGTGTCGGTTATGAGTTAGATGTGGTATCAGCTCACCGAACACCCGAAAAACTTTTTGAGTTTTCAAAAAATGCCCATAAACGGGGAATAGAAGTAATTATTGCAGGGGCAGGTGGGGCAGCTCACCTACCAGGGATGATAGCTTCTATGTCCCCATTGCCAATTATTGGTGTGCCTGTAAAATCAAGTAACTCCATTGATGGTTGGGACTCTATTCTCTCTATTTTACAAATGCCAGGGGGGGTTCCTGTGGCAACGGTAGCACTTAATGGGGCTAAAAATGCAGGTATTTTAGCTGCACAAATGGTCGCGATTGGCGATGCAAAAGTTCGTGAAGCGATTATTGCGTACAAAGAGGGCTTAAGTGAAGAGGTGATGAAGAAGTCTCAAAAGGTTAAGAGGTAAAAGTCTGATGCAAATAAAAGAGATATATGAACGCTTAGACCAATTAAGCCCCTTTGCACTACAAGAAAGATGGGATAACTCTGGTCTGCTTGTAGGTGAGATGGAGCGTGAGTTTGAACATCTTGCTTTGGGCTTAGATTTAGACAAAGAGAGTTTAGAGAATGCGAAAGAAAACACCCTTTTTATTGTGCATCATCCTCTTATTTTCTCTGGACTTAAATCGCTTGATTTCTCTAAGTATCCTGCAAATCTTTTAGAGATTATGGTTAAAAAGAATTTGTCACTCATTGCGATGCACACTAACTTTGACAAAACACATCTAAACAGTTATGTTTTTGAGAAAGTATTGGGCTTTAAAAAATCTTCACAAGATGAATTTATTTGTCGAACCACAGGCTCGTGGTCAAAAGAGGAGCTTTTACAACTTTTAAAAGAGAAATTAGGCTTAGAAGTTTTAAAAGTAGTCTCACCAAAACAGAAAATCACTTCTATTGCTTTAACCACAGGAGCAGGGGCTTCACTTATTGACGAAGTAGAGGCTGACTGTTTCTTGACAGGGGACATTAAGTATCATGATGCGACCAAAGCGATGAGCCAAAACTTAATGATGGTAGATATTGGTCACTATGAGAGTGAGCAGTTCTTTGTCGATGTCATGGCTAAAGAGTTAAAAAATTTAGGAATTTTGGGTATAATTTCGCAATCACAAAACCCATTTGAAATATCATAGTCTATATGAACAAAATAGGGACTACATAAAGACGCTTTAAACCCCAAAGGATAGAGATTGAATAAACATTTAGAAGAGTTAATAGAGCTTTCAAAATTAGATAAGTCGATTGATGACTTTACGCCACTAATTGAAACAGCACAGAAAAAATTGGCCAGAAGAGCAACAAAAAGAGATGATGTTGTAGAAAGAATTTCTGAACTTAATGCTGTAATAGAAAAAGCAAGAGACAGTGTTGCTTCATATGAAGAGCAGATTAAAGCCTTAAATGAGCAGATGACTTTGGGTGTGGCTAAAGAGAAAGCAATTACAACAGAAAAAGAGATGAAAGCCCTCTCTATGGAAGCTGAACTTGCCCAAGAGAAGTTGGGTCATGCCAATTCGGAAATTGAGCGACAGCAGACCATTATTGAGTCTAAAATGGCTGAAATTGAAGAGGCAAACAAAGAGCTAGAAGAGACAACAGCTGAATATGAAAAAGTAGCAGCTGAAGTGGGTGAGAAATTGGCATCTATTGACGCAGATAAAGGGAAACTTTTTGAAGAGCGTAATACAAAGACCATGGATATTGACATGAAAATCCTCTCTTTTTATGAAAAAATTCGTGTTTGGGCTAAAAATACTGCCGTTGTACCTGTTAAAAAACAAGCATGTTATGGTTGTTTCATGAAATTAAATGACAGTGCTTACGCCTCTTTGATTAAGTCAGAAGAGTTACTTACTTGTCCTCATTGTGGACGGATTATGTATTTAGAGGTACAAACAGAAGAAGCGTAAACGCTTTTTTTGTTTTGCTTCACATAACAAGAGCTAAAAGATGTTAGATAAATTTTTTCTAGCACTTTATGCCTTACTTGTTACGGTTATTTATATTTTAGCACTCCCTTTTCTCTATTTTCTTTCAAAACGAAAAACTAAATATAAACGCTCTATTCCTGCACGTTTTTTTTTAAAGAGAAATAAGCCTTTAGAAACAGATGGTATTTTATTTCATGTCTGCTCTTTTGGCGAGGCTAGGGCAATTTATCCTCTGTTGGATGTTCTCCCCAATGAACTTTTACGTTTAACGACCACCACCCAAACAGGGTATGAAGCCATAAGTCTAAAACAAAAAGAACAAAGCCGTTATTTAGCTTTTGAACCCTTGCTTTTTTCGTGGCTTAAACCTCAAAAAGTTCTTGTGGTGATGGAGGCTGAATTTTGGTATCTACTCTTTGCTTTGGCAAAAAGTAGGGGGGCGAAAACCATGCTAATTAATGCCCGAATGAGTGACCGTTCTTTTCCTAAATATAAGCGTATGGCTTGGTTTTATAAGATGCTATTTAAGCAGATAGATGAAGTTTATGCACAAAGTGAGCTAGACAAAGAGCGTTTAGTATTTTTAGGGGCTAAAAATATTAAAGTTATAGGAAATATTAAATTAGCCAATATTCCTAACCCCACCAAAGCACTAACAAAACCTAAACATCGTTTAATTTGTGGAGCAAGTACCCATGAGGGTGAAGAGCAATTAATTTTAGAGGCATTTGTAAAACTAAAAGAGGTAGAACCTGAAGCACGACTTATCTTAGTGCCACGTCATCCCGAACGTTTTGAGAAAGTCTCTACACTGGTGGAAGAATGTGCTTCTTCGGAGCATTATAGTTGGCATAACTATTCACAAAGTGAAGCGTTAAATTCAGACATTATTGTGGCGGATGTCTTGGGGGAGTTGGTCAATATCTATGCCATTTCAGACATCGTTATTTTGGGGGGTGCTTTTGCTAAGTTAGGTGGACACAATGCTGCTGAAGCAGCCCAATTTGGCTGTAAGATAATTTCAGGGGAACATTACTTTAATCAACGTGATATTTTTTCGATGATTGAGGGCATTAGCATTGTAAGTCAAGATAATTTAGCAAGACGACTACAACAACATGGGCAGTTGATTAAGACAAAAATCATACAAAAAACGGATATTTCTCCGATATTAGAATCTATAAGAAAAGAGTTATAAATGGAAAAAGCATACAAAATACTAGCAGTTCAAGAGGGAATTTCAAACAAAAAAGCAAAAGATTTAATCGACCGTGGATTGGTTTATTTTTTAGATAAAAAAATCAAAGTTGCCAGAGCCCCAATGCCCAATGATACTTTTTTTAGGGTTGAGACTTTAGATAAAGTTAAAATTATCTATCAAGATGAGAACATCGTTGCCATTAACAAACCAGCACTTCTAGACACTTATGAGTTAGCCGAAGCCATTGAAGAGGATGAGACAGAGCTTATCCATAGACTTGACCGTGACACCTCAGGCGTATTACTTTTGGCAAGAAATGAAACATTTTTACAAGATGCCATCGCTGCATTTAAACAACGAAAAGTAAAAAAACGTTATGTGGCATGGGTTGAGGGAGTCTTTTGTGAAGAGATTAAAATCGATGCACCCATTAGAACCCACAAACAGGGAGGAAAGGCATTCTCCCAAATAGACGAAGAACACGGACGACCTGCCATTACCATTGTAAAGCCTATGGAGATTCAAGGGAAAAAATCTAAAGTAGAAATAGAAATCATGACAGGACGAACCCACCAGATTCGTGTGCATCTCTCTAGCATTGGTCACCCCATTGTAGGAGATGAGCGTTACGGTTCAGTTACCCGTTCAAAACGTATTTTACTACACGCCAAAGCCATCTCTCTTTTGGGATACGCTTTTGAAGCCAAAGAGCCTAGAGACATTGTTCAGTATAAATAGACTATAATAGATGACAAATTAACACAAAGGATTTATGATGCCAGCTGATAATATTATTCACTATATTCTTTATGCTTTGATTTTAGTGGGGACTTATTTTATTTTGAAGTCGCCTAAGGATAAAGATGGAAAAGAGGGTAAGAAGGAAGATAAAAAATAGATTTTTTATCTATTTTTCAAAATACGCTATAATCCTTTCAATTGATTGAAAGTGTTTATGATAACTATTTATTAAAGGACATTAAATAGCTCTCCACCTTTAATAGTAAAATATCAAGAGATGATAAATGTTCTATTTGGGATAAAGGCGAAGCGTAGGGGGTGATTGCTATCACACCACTTATGTAACATTTAAAATGAAAATTCAATTTTATTTTATGCCTATGGTTGGTGCGATGGCAATCGCCCCCTACAGTTTTTTATAAATTTGTGGAAGAGAATGAAGTTTATTCCTCACATTTAGCCTTTAATCCTATTTTGCTATAATCGCGTTAATAATTTAAAAAAATAAAGAGAAAATATGTTTGATACCCTAACCGACAGCTTTAAAGGTGCGATAGATAAGATTCGTTTTTATGATGATGATAAAGCCCTAAAAAAAGCACTTGTAGAGCTTAAAAAATCTTTGCTTAAAGCCGATGTTCACCATAAAGTTGTGAAAGAACTTTTGACTAATGTTGAAAAAGAGGTCAAGGGAAATGTGGGGAAAGAGAGCTTTTTAAAAGCCTTACAAGATGATTTGACACGTATTTTGACAGCTAAGGGAAACCAAGGCTTTGTCTTTGCGTCTAAGCCACCAACAGTGGTATTGATGATTGGGCTTCAAGGTTCGGGTAAAACAACGACTACTGGTAAACTGGCTTACTTTTTAAAAGAACAAAAGAAGAAAAAAGTTTTAATCGCTGCGGCTGACTTGCAACGTTTGGCTGCGGTTGAGCAACTCAAACAGATTTGTGAACAGATAGATGTTACTTTGGTGGCAGATGAGAACAAAACACCCCAAGAGATAGTCAAAGAGGCGTTAGCCAAAGGGGAGAAAGAGCTTTATGATGTGGTGCTGATTGATACTGCTGGACGTTTGGCCATTGATGATGAGTTGATGGATGAGTTGGCTTCAGTACAAAAAGTTGCCCAACCCGATGAGCTTTTTTATGTGGCAGATGCCATGACAGGAATGGATGCAGTTCGTACGGCTCAAACTTTTAAAGAGAAAATTGGGATTACAGGGGTAGTTCTAAGTAAATTTGATGGTGACTCCAAAGGGGGAGTTGCTATGGGTATTGCTCATCAAGTGGGTGTTCCATTACGTTTCATTGGGGCAGGGGAGAAGATGCCTGACCTTGAACAGTTTATTCCAGAGAGAATTGTCTCGCGTCTTATGGGAGCTGGAGATTTAGAATCTTTGGCAGAAAGAACGGCGAATATTATTGATGAAAAACAAGCCAAACAACTCTCTAAAAAGATTAAAAAAGGGAAGTTTAACTTTAATGACTTTTTAGAACAGATGGAGTCAATGAAGAAATTGGGTTCAATGA
>JALSHP010000367.1 GCA_026982175.1 Campylobacteraceae bacterium | reverse complement strand
CTTTAGCTATAATTATATATGGCATTTATTAAAATAAACAAAGAAAATTTCTTTCATAATCTATCTCAATTTACAAAAAAAACAGGTTCAAAAGAAGCCATTGGCATTGTGCTAAAAGACAATGCTTATGGTCATGGCTTAGAACTTATGGCTCAACTCTCACAGGAGTTTGGACTCACCCAAGCCGTGGTGCGTACTTACCAAGAAGCCAAACGCATTAAACCCTACTTTCAGAAGATACTCATTTTAGGAGACTACGCCGTTCAAGATGAGGCTTGTTCTTTTGCCCTCAATAGCCTAGAAGACATCGACAAGGCAGAACAAGGCTCAATGGTCGAACTCAAAGTCGATACAGGAATGCACCGAAATGGTGTGGCTTTAGAACAGATAAGAGAGGCACTTGAACGCATTGAACACAGAGAGCTGATTTTAGTAGGAGTCATGACGCACAACCGTTCAGCCGATGAACTTAGTAGCGAACTCTTTTGGCAACAGAAAAACTTTGAAGAGGTCAAAAAAATTGTCAAAAATTTTGGCATAAGCAATATCTATTTTCACTCTTTTAACTCGGCAACGGCGTTACGACTTCCATGCAATAAGGAGGAGACTATTCGCCTTGGCATTGGGGCTTATGGGTACTCTGAACTCCCTAATATTTATGAAACTTTAGATTTAAAACCAGTACTTTCACTTTGGGCAAAAAAAATTGCCACACGAACACTAAAAAAAGGTCAAAGAGTAGGCTATGGGGGAACTTATGTCGCCCCAAAAGAGATGCTCATCTCTACTTATGACTTAGGTTATGGAGATGGGTGGATGCGAAGTAGCTCTTTAGAAGCATTTGTCACAGCAGAAAATTTACCTATTTTAGGGCGAGTCTCTATGGATTATGTTTCATTAGAGAGTAGCCAAGATGAGGTGTGCATCTTTGACAATGCCTTAAAAGCAGGAAAGCAACTCAATACCATCTCGTATGAACTCATGACACAATTACATAAAGATATTGAGCGTATTGTGCTTTAAAGAAGTGTCAAAAAACGCTTTTTAATCAGCTCTTTATACTCTTCTAAAGTCTCCTCTTTTAGCTCCTCACCCTTACGAAGTTTGAGGTGTAATTTTTCTAAAGCTTTACGGCTCTCACCCTCCATTAACTCTTGTGTAAATGAGCCATTTTCTAAGTCTAAATCACCACGCATCGCGTGAGAGCGTTTGGCTATCATGGAAGCATGATACAAAGAGCGACCCAACAAAACATAAGGAAAATTCAGATTTTGCATGGGTCCAATGGTGAGTTCACGTTTACCAATACTCTGTCCTAAAACTTTCATCTCATAAAGATTGTCAAAGCCAAACATCGCCCCAACACCTCCAACCACACCCCCAACCAATGCCCCCAAAAGCAGGGTATGCCCAACGGCTAGTAAATCAATGGCTGCTCCAGCTGTTGCTCCTGTGGCGGCAGAAGTGACAATAAGCTCTTTTTGCGTTAAGCCAAAGATAGAAGCCGACTCTTTGGAAAATAAGCCTACTCTCTCTAGCTCTAAACTCGCTTCATTTTTTTCAATGTCAGTATGATTCCAAATCTTTTCTATGGCTTGACGCTCTTTTATTTCAACTTTTAATATTTTTTCACGATACGCTAACTTAGCTTCCTCTTTCTCTTCGCCTGAAGCCTCTTCTTCTTTTATTTTTTGGTAATGTACAAAAGAGAGAACCTCTACCATATAATCAACCACTACCTCTACACTCTCATCTACTTTTTTATCATAAAGTTCATCGAGTATGCTAATGGCTTGTTTAATGGGTTTTGTCCACTCCTCTTTAAGTTGTGCCATGCTCTCTAAAAGTTCTATATGCTCATTGTGCCGTGCTGTCATGGGATTGTAGGTTCTAACCAAGCGAAAATATTGCCCCAATGCCCGTGTCCAATCTTCTCTATAATCCTCATTGCCTATGAGATTTAAAATCGCCATGGAGGGTTGTCCACACCAACGTAGTATCTCCATCTCCACTTCATATTCAGCCCCATACGGTTTTGAAGCATCTACCACATAGATAATCCCTGCTCCGTTTAAAATGGGTTCAAGTAGCTCCACTTCATCTTTGAACCGTTCGCTATCTTTATGTTTAAAAACAAACTCTCTTACCACATCAGCTCGTTTGTCAGCAGAGACATCACCATGCTCTTCTAGCCAAGCAAAAACCCGTCTAGCCCTTTGAAAACCAGGGGTATCAAACAACTCATAAATAATTTCACCATCTACTTTAAGGGGAAATCCTCGTTTAACTTGTGTTGTACCAGGAGTATTACCTATCTGAATGGAGTTGTCCAAAGATAAAGAGGAGACAATGCTACTTTTACCTTTATTAGGGTGTCCTACTACAGCAAATTTAGGATAACTAGACATCAATAACCTTTAACTTTTCAGAAGTGATTTGCTCTAATTTTTTTAACCATATCTCCATGTCTACCTTTTTAGAAGCATAATGCTCTGTTACGGTACCCAAAGGACAAACCTCCACAGCATCAACTTCGTTTTTAGCCAAAACATCGGCTAAAAAATCCATAAAATCCATGGTAGGAGGCTCCCATGCTTTCACATAGATAAGCACTTTACCTTTTAAAGTATCGATAATAACTTTATCTTCAGCAAAAGAGTTTCGCCCTCCTACCACATGGGTGCTTGTGACGGTGACTTTATGCTGGTCTTGAAGTAACATCAATGTTTTTTCAGCGTAGTTCCATGCCAATAAAAAAGCATAGTCATCGGACAATATTTCCGAAGCTAAGAGTGTGGGTTCTTCTTTTACCTCAAGATGTTGCTCTTCTTTTACCGATACTGTTGAGACAACAGCTGTAGAGAACTCCTTTAGCAATTTTTGGACACCAGGCAAAGTGTAAAGCTCTTTTTTGAGTTGTTTCTTAAATCCTATCTTCATGATGAACCAAAACACAAGCCGTAAAAGTAATGCATAACATAGTGTTGCCATGGCTAAAAACTTCCACCATGCCCCTAATTTGTCAGCATTTTGAACCATGTTGACATCGAGTTTATCACCCAATCTAAAGTAATGAGAAATCTCAATAAGCTCCAAAGAAGGAACAGCTGAGGGGAAAAAACTTTGCCAAGGCGTGGCTAACAGTGACAAAACATTTTGAAATGCCAGAGGGTCAATGGCTAAGGTAGAACTCCACGCAAAGGCAATGTCTTTTGAGACAACGGTTAAAATTAGTGCGAGAAAAAGTCCTAAAGCAAAAAGAAAAGAGAAGAGTTGTAAACGTTGTAAAAATATCCATTTACTTAAAGTAGCTGAAAATGGTAATGCTGAAAAATCTATTTTTTTAGCAAAAGGAAAAAAGTTAATTGCTTTTTCTAAATAGTAAAGTAAAGAGAAATGCTTAAAGATTCTTGCCCCCATATTCCCTGTAAATAACGAAAGCAGTGAAAGAAACATTGATAGAAGTGGTAAGCCTACCATTACTAAAAGTAGATAGATAACATTAACAGGTTCAGCCCCAGAGTAAGAGAGTAGTGCAAAACCTGTAAAAAAGCCCAAAAGCAATAAAATAAACCCAAAAAGAGAGCTAAAGAGTTTGAGATAGTGAAGATATCTAGAGGAGTCAAGTTCATCAACTACCCGATATAGATTTTTATCTTTCCATAAAAGAACTAATGGTATGCCTTGAATTTTATGGCTCAATGCAAAGTGTCGATTCTCTTCATGAGAACCTTGATACTGTTTTAAAAGTTGGGCTAAATCCAAATAAGATTTAAAAGTGAGTTTGTGATTATATTGCATTATACGCTTTATTTTTTTAAACCGATTATACGGTTTTTGGGCTTAAATCCTTAGGGGATAAAAGATTTAGCCATACCTAAGGGACTAAGTTTCCCTACCCCTTTACGCATATCTTTTTTCATTGATCCCATATCGGTACTCATATCTTTAACAGAATTGTTCATTAATCCCATTTTAGTACTCATGTTATCGACAGAACGACTAATTGAGCTAATATCTTGTGCCATATTTGATTGTATGTTTTTAATATTAATGCTCATCTCACCCATATAAGTATTCATCGCGACCATACCATCACTCATTTTAGTGATTTTTTTATTAACAATAACTAACTCTTTAGACATCTTATTTACACTGTTGGTCATCTGTCCAACATAGGATGTCATATCATACATCATCTTAGCAAAAAACAGAACAATCATCACCCCAAATACGGTGACCAATATCATTAAAATACTTGTCTCTTTTCTTAAAACTTCATGCATTCCTTACTCCTTGTATTTAGCTACTATTATTAATAATAACCAAATAATGTGAGAAGAAGAAACACAATTAAACTTATATTTAAAATATCTTGTAATTTGTCACAAACGATACAATAGTATGCTTACAGAGACTACAAAAGAGAATAGAAGCAATATTTAAATATCATTTTAAATAATATTTAAACATAATAGTTAACTAGCGTACACCTCATCCATGACCACTTTTCTATCTCTATTTTGTATAAACATACGATTTTTACTAAATTGTTTATCTCCTAAAACCATAGGTGCTGAAAAAAAACCATTTAACTCTGCCCCATAATAAAAAAGTGGTTCATCCAATCTTAAATCCCATTCCAAAGCAACTGCATTACGAAAACCATCTTCATAAGCGGCTAAGGGGTGTGCAACTTTTAAAGGGCTGGTAATGCGTAGCCATGCTCTATCCACATCCATCCAATAAGCATCAGCCTTTCGAGAATTTGTCTGCCCCAATGCACGTTTAATCGCAACAAAATAAGCAATCCATTCACTCTGCTGTTCAAATACCTCATCCTCCACCATAGAGAGTTCTTCTATTAGGTCTTCAATTCTAGCAATGACTTCTGAAACCTCAAGAGGAAATGCTTCAACATAAGAGAGGGCATAATACCCTCCTTTATTATCTTTTTGCAAGACAGAATAACAAGGTTCAGCCACTTCTCCATCAAGAGCAATATCTAAAAGGTTTTCTTCTTTGAGCATTTCTACAATCGCCTCTTCATCACCATTATAAGCTTCAAGTAGCTCACGATTAACCCCATCCACTACTTTGTTTCTCCAAGCAGATTGCCACACACTCATTGCTTCACCAACATAGTGTACTCCCTCTATCAATTTTTGATAAAAAGGAGTCAATAATTTCTTTTCTTTTATCCATAAAATAAAAGATTCATGACGGCTTAAATGTATCTGCTTAACCAAAAGATAGGCTAAGGCTCTCTTCTCAATAATCTTCTCTTCACTAAAACCTGCTTTTTGCATCACAGCCAAGAGTGCATCTTCTTTTAAATTGACAATTCTCATAAGTACTGCCTCTTTATGCTCTACTGTTCCAGAGAGTCCCATCTCTCTTAAAAAGTTTTCCACCAACAGTTCTCCTAATGGATGTTCTGCTGTTAAAATTTTATAATAATCATTGAGTTCAATTTTTCTATTTTGAAGTTCGTCATGTATTCGTTGCACATCTTTCATAAATCGTTGTTGCATAAAGAGGATCCTTCTAAAGTCTATTTTATAAAGTATATTTAATCTCATAAATCATACTCAAACAAGCATAAATATCCATCTTTTTTCCTATTAAAAATAAATTTTTTCATACTTTAAGCTAATTCTTATGTTCTAAAAAACAGTATCTATTTAACTTCACTCAATATAAACATGAACCCATGATTTACGTTAAAACTTCAAACTAAGCCCCACTTTCCCTTTCTCTACATCGACCGAAATCACTTTAACCTGAGGCAAATACTGATTGACACTCAAAACCTCCAAAGGGTGTTTAATCCGTTTTTCACTCATCTGTGAGATATGTATCATGCCATCATTTTTAAGCCCAATATCCACAAACGCCCCAAAATCTGCAATGTTTCGCACCACACCAGAGACTAAAGAACCCTCTTTTAACATAGAAATATCGGTCAAATCATCTTTAAAAGGAATGGCTTCAAGCTCTTCACGTGGGTCAAACCCTGGTTTGGCTAACTCTTTGAGTATGTCTTGGAGGGTCGCTTCCCCTACCCCAAATTTGACAGACAATGCTTTTACATCTGAAGTATTTGAGAGTTTTTCCAAGGCTTCAGCCACAGCGTAGCTTTCAGGATGAATGCCTGTGTTATCAAAAATGCTTTTCCCCTCACGAATGCGAATAAACCCTGCGAGTTGCTCATAGGCTTTTGCCCCTAAACCTTTGACTTTGAGTAACTCTTTTTTAGCATTAAACACGCCATTTTGCTCACGATGCTCCACAATGCTTTTAGCTAGTTTAGCGCCCACCCCTGCCACAAATGCCAAAAGTGATGCTGAAGCAGAGTTCACATCAACCCCTACTGCATTGACCAACGACTCCACACCCTCATGCAATTTACGCTCTAAGAGTTTTTGGTCAACATCGTGTTGATACTGCCCAATGCCCAAAGATTTTGGGTCAATCTTCACCAAGGTTGCCATGGGGTCACGCACACGCCCTGCAATAGAAATTGCTCCACGAACCGTAACATCTAGGTTTGGGTACTCTTGTGAAGCTATTTTAGAAGCAGAATAAACTGATGCCCCTGCTTCTGAAACCACGGTGTATTTTAGCGTTCCATTGAGTTCTTTGTTGATTTTGGCAAAAAACTCTTGGGTCTCTTTGGAGGCTGTTCCATTCCCAATCACCACCCCATCAACGCCATATTTTTTCACCAAATCCAAAACCACTTTACGCGACCCCTCAAAATCCGACTTAGGAGGCGTAGGGAAAATCAAGGCATCGTCCAAATACTTTCCATTGACATCTAAGACCACCAACTTACAGCCAGATTTGTAAGCAGGGTCAGCCCCTAAAAGCACTTTTCCTGTCACAGGTGGGGTCATAAAGAGTTGTGTTAAGTTTTTCCCAAAAGTGGCAATGGCACTCAAATCAGACTTCTCTTTAAGCATGGAAGCCACTTCACGCTCAATGGAGGGGTAAAGTAGTCGTTTAAACCCATCTTTGTAGGCTTCAAATAAAATGTTTTTAGACGACCCCATATGCTCACGAAGTTTGTAGCGTTTGAGCGTTTCAAGATAGCGTTCACTATCAATCGTAATCTTGACCGAAAGCTGTTTCTCTTTCTCCCCACGGCGAATGGCAAGATAACGGTGAGAGGGAACAAATGCCACTTTTTCGCTATGCTCTTTGTAGTTTTTGTAAACCCCATTCTCTTCAAACTCTTTGCCTTTTTTCACCTCCAATATGCCATGTTTCTCTGTCATTTCACGAACTATCTTACGCTCTTTAGGATTGTCTGAAAAA
The DNA here is from genome assembly GCA_026982175.1 of Campylobacteraceae bacterium. Classification (GTDB taxonomy): domain Bacteria; phylum Campylobacterota; class Campylobacteria; order Campylobacterales; family Sulfurovaceae; genus UBA1140. The sequence goes on along the minus strand of JALSHP010000367.1, from coordinate 1,186 downwards.
CGTTCAGCCACTATGTCTTTTGACCCTTTAATGGCATCTTCTAGTGATTTCACTTCTTTATGAACAAACGTTCTAGCCTTTGCTTCAAACTCTTTTTGGCTTAGTTTGGCTGATTGTAAAATATTTGCCAATGGCTCTAGCCCATTTTTAATTGCTTGTGAAGCACGGGTATTTTTCTTCTCTTTAAAAGGTCGATATATGTCCTCCAAAGCAGTCATAGTTGTAGCTTCTTCTATGGTCTTCTTTAACGTATCAGTTAAGCATTCTCGTTCATCTAAAAGCTTTAAAATCTCCTCTTTACGCTCAAGCAGTCGCTTAACACTCACATAAAGCTCATAAAAATCACGAAGTACCTCATCAGAAGCTCCCCCTGTCATCTCTTTACGATAACGGGCAATAAACGGAATGGTCGAACCCTCATCTAAGAGTTTTAAAATGTTGCTAATTTGATTTTTTTGAAGTGGGCTTTTTTGACTTAGTAGGTTTATGAGATTTTGCATGGGCATTATGGACTTTTTAGTTTTTAGTTTTTAGAAGTATAACAAAAATTTTAGTCGATTTATTCCATTTATTTGTTATACTAAAATATTATATCTGATAAGGAGACACACATGTTAGCTTATAAAAATGAATATCTACCAAACTACAACTACGATGATTACCAAGCGTGGGAAGGTGATTGGGAACTCATCTATGGTGTGCCTTACGCCATGTCACCTGCTCCAAACATTACGCATCAAGAACTCAATTTAAATATTGGTGTTGAACTCAAAAAAAAGTTAAAAGATTGTAAAAACTGCAAAGCCCTCCCCGAAGTTGATTGGAAAGTAAATGATGATACCGTCGTAAGACCTGACAGCTTGGTTGTTTGTAATCTAAAAAATCAAAAAGCTTATTTGTCTCAAAGCCCTAGCATCATTTTTGAAGTTCTCTCCCCCTCAACAAAAGGCAAAGACCGAAACTTCAAGTCACTTCTTTATGCTCAAAATGGGGTAAAATACTACATTTTAGTAGAACCAGCAGGAATGTTTGCTGAGGTGTATGAGCTTAAAAAAGGAAAATACAAACTCAAAGGAGAGTTTAAAGAGGAGAGCTTTACTTTTAAATTGGAAGATGAATGCTCTTTTGAATTTTCGTTTAGGGAAGTTTTTGATATTTAGGTGTGTTGCACTTGTTTGTTGAATTC
>JALSHP010000366.1 GCA_026982175.1 Campylobacteraceae bacterium | reverse complement strand
TGCATTTTTCATAAATGCCTTAGGCGATGACATGAAAAATGATAAATGGTACGAACACCTCATCACTTTGGATAACTTTTGGTTGGGTCTATTGCTTGAAGAGGGGCGTTACATGGGTGACCCTCTATTGCCTCATGTCTTTTTATCAGGACTTACCCCAGAGATTTTTGAGCAATGGCTAAAGATATTTCGTGCTACATTAGATGAGATTTATACACCCTCAAATGTGCGAAACATTTATGGGAAAGCCAAGGCACTCTCTACACGCTTTATAAATGACTTAGATTTAGATGATGAGGATGACGACTACTAACCCAACTCTTTGGGTATTTTTTTAGTGGTTTTTGCCCCCATCTCTTTGAGCTGTTCAACTTGACGAACAATGTTTCCTTTTCCCTCACTTAAACGCTTTTTAGCTGATTCAAAAGAGCCTTGTAAGGTGTCAAACTGTCGTGAGAGCTTGACCATGTCTTCTGAAAAGTTTACAAATTTATCATACAATGCCCCTGCACGTGAGGCTATCTCTTTGGCATTTTGTGTCTGTTTTTCATATTTCCATACATTCTCTATGGCACGTAAGCCAATGAGAAGCGTGGTAGGACCTACCAGTAAAATGTGACGTTTAAAGGCATCATCATACAAAGAGGGGTCTTTCTCTAGTGCTAAAGCCAATGCCCCCTCAATAGGTACAAACATAAAGATAAAATCTAAAGTATTAATGCCCACAAGTTTCTCATAGCTTTTGGCTGCTAAATCTTTAATGTGGTGTCGTGTTGCTTTGATGTGTTCAGAGAGATGTAACTCTTTAAGTTCAGCACTTTCGGCTGAAATATATCTCTCATACGCATTGAGTGAAGTTTTCGCATCAATGATTAAGTCACGGTTATCGGGGAGGTGTATTAAAACATCAGGACGATAGGTTTTACCATCATCATTTTTAAGGGCAACTTCACGGGTATACTCCTCACCTTTACGCAGACCTGAGGACTCTAAAACTTTCTCTAAAATCATCTCACCCCAAATTCCTTGTTGCTTCTTCTCACCTTTTAAAGCCTTGGTGAGATTAATGGCATCTAAGCTAATCTGTTGGTTTAGCTCTTTAAGTGAGATAATCTCTTGTTTTAACATCGCTCGGTCTTTAGACTCTTCAGAATAGAGCGTGTTAATCTGTTTTTTAAAGTCCGAAATTTGGCTCTCCATCGGTTTAATAAGTGCTGAAAGATTTTCGCCACTCAATTTAGAAAACTCTTTTGAATTTCCTTCAAGTACCTTTGCAGCCAATTGTGCAAACTCCTCTTTAATCTCTCCTCGATGCTCCTGCATCATTGAGATTTTCTCTTCATTCTGTTTTTTCTGTTCGCTTACTTTAATCTCTACTTCATGGATTTTTAGGTGAAGTTCATTGTTAAGTTCAACTAAGTCTTGATTACGTTTGCTTAAAAGCTTTAATGCCTCTTCTTGTTTTTCAAAATCTTTTTGAAGAAGTTCATGATGCACGGTGAGTTCTTGAAAAGCACTCTTTTGATTATGAAGTGCTTCAAGATACTCTTTGCTCTCATCAACAATACGTTCTTTTAAGCGTTCCATTTTTCCTTCATACTCTTTGATTTTGACTTTACTTTGAGCAAAATACTCCAGCTCTTTCTCTTGCTGCATACTTTTGGCTCTCTCATCTTGAAACGCTTCATAGAACTCATCGAGTCGCTCCTCTTTTGCTTTGTCAATCTCTTTGGCTTTTTCCAAAATGGCTTCCAATCTAGCAATACGTGACATAAAAACCACAATAATCGTAGAGATAATAAAAACAATGAGTAAAAAAAGCCCCAATGCAACATAAAAAGAGTTTCCCATTTGAAAACCTGTGACAAGTTGTTCCAAAGTTAGCCTTTAATTACATCATACTCTTGAGGTGCAACACACTCCAAGACATCTTCACTAATGGTCGTACTATAATTCATATTTTTAAATATGATTTTAACCCGATTGTCCAAATCATCCACGTAAGTTATCTGTTCTAACTGCTCTTCTTTATCTAAATTAATCAGATACTCTATCTCTTTATAACTTGCCGTATAGGCTTGATTAGAGATTTTTGTAGCACGTTTTAAAATCTCTTTTAAATCAATGTTATCATTAACCATATAGGTAGAGATTTGCTCTAAATCATGGTCAACGACCACAAGTTGTATGCCATCGGTACAGACCTCTTTTTGAGTCGGTGCAGTATATGACCATTTAAAAAGTGCTTGTGTCGCATCAATAAAGAGTACATTGCCACTGTAGTGAATAACTTTTCCTTTTTCATTGGTAATGGTCTGTTCAAAGTCGCTTTTAAAATTTTGGGGGAGTTTAATTTCAGCACAAAGTAGTGTGCCAAGGGTTATAAGTGATATTAAAATCTTCATGGTAGATATGTCCTTTTTCTAGTAAAAATATAGCAAAACCACACTTTACATGTGGTTATGTTCTAACTATTTTTACTAAAAATTGTGGACTAATGTAGCTACTCGTTCGCCAACTCTTCTTTTGCCCGTTTATCAACCATTTTAATACTATCTAAAGCATTTTCTAAAATCTGTTTGGTACTCTTTATGGGTTGCATATGTAAGTTAGTATGTTTACGGTCAAGTGACTCATCCATCAATATTTCCATCACCTCTTTTTCAAGTTCAGCGTAAATCTCTTTGAGTTTATCTTCTATCATTACTACATTCATACTTTTTTGCCTTTTATTTGTTTTTAGGTCTAAAAATTTTAATCACATTTTCATCCGCTTCCATAAATGCCCCACCAATAAGGTCAACACAATAAGGAACAGCAGGAAAGACAGCATCTAAACACTCACGAATAGATTTTGGTTTTCCAGGAAGATTGATGATGAGTGAACCATTACAAATCCCTGCCGTTTGACGTGACAAAATGGCTGTGGGAACATACTGTAAACTAACGGCTCTCATCTGCTCTCCAAAACCAGGTAATAATTTTTGACAAACATTCTCAGTCGCTTCGGTGGTCACATCTCTAGGTGCAGGTCCTGTTCCCCCTGTGGTGACAATGAGGTCACACTTCTTTTCACGTGAAAGTTCAATGAGCGTGGTTTCTATGATGCTCTGCTCATCTGGAATACATCGGTACTCATATTCACACTCATTTAGCAAGTATTCTTTCATGGTGTCCATAATCGCCACCCCTGAAATGTCTTCATAAATCCCTTGACTCGCTCTATCACTAGTAGTAACGACCCCTATTTTTATCTTGTCCATATTTTTTCCTATTTTAATCTAATCAGCAATTATATTCAAAATAGCTTCAAGCTTCTCTAATGGATTCTCACTCTTATAAATAGGGCGACCAATGACAGGAAAGTTTACCCCTTCCACTTGTGCCACTTCTAAGGTAGCCACTCTTTTTTGGTCTCCTGCATCTTCACCAAAGGGTCGAATAGCAGGGCAAAGGGTTAAAAAACTATTGGATGTTGCCTCTTTAATAGCTCGACTCTCAAAAGTTGAACAGACAACCCCATCTAAACCATTTTCATAGCTCATCTTAGCAAACTGTTCTGCTTTTTCATTAATTCCCTTTTCATATATAAGGGTGAAATTCTCTTCATCAAAAGAGGTCAAAGCCGTAACAGCTAAAACCAAAGGACGATTTTCATAGCTGCTTAATCTTTCCATGACTGTTTGCATGGCTACTTTTCCAGCACTAGCATGAATATTAAACATATCAACACCAAGCTTAGCTATCTCTTCAGCTGCATCTGCCATAGTATTAGGAATATCATAAAGTTTTAAATCTAAAAATATTTTAAACTTAGGATTAATTTTCTTGAGTGCGTCGATGAATGCTTTGCCATCTCTTATGTACGCCCTAAAGCCTACTTTCATCCAAATATTATGTTCTTTTAATGACTCGGCTAAGGCTAAGTTCTCTTGGGCTGATGGTAGGTCTAATGCAACACATAATTCCATGTAATTCTCTCTTTAAATAAAATGGCTATAATTCTACCAAAATTACAAAAAAGAAGGATTAACATGTCAAAAAGATATGATATAGCTCAAGATGTTATGGACACTTATAACTACGCGAAATTCAATACCTCAAAAGGGACAATTTGGATTAAGCTTTACACACAAGATGCACCCAATACAGTAGCAAACCTTGCCCACCTTGCTGAAACAGGTTTTTACAATGGTCTGAAATTTCACAGAGTAATTGACGGTTTTATGGCACAAGGTGGTTGTCCAAACACCGCTGAAGGTGCTTCAGGTATGCCAGGAACAGGTGGACCAGGTTGGTCAATTGATTGTGAAACAGACACAAGTCATGAAGCACACCGAAGAGGAACACTTTCCATGGCACACGCAGGACCAAACACAGGTGGAAGCCAATTTTTCATTACTTTTGTACCAACGCCTCACTTAGATGGTGTTCACACTGTATTTGGAGCAATTGAGCTTGATGATAGTGAAAGTTTTGCTGTTCTTGACAGTATTCGACAAGAAGATGATATTATTTCCGTAGAAGTTGTGGCGAGTAAATAAACATTTAATGTCAAAATGCACACATTTATCTAAAGTGTGCATTTAAATTTTTAAATATTTTATCTAAATATAAAATTTATATTATTTTTTATTTTTTTATATGCTATAATATTCTTCTAATGCTTAAGGAGATTTTTTATGTTTTTTAATATGCTTTTACAACCTGCTCTATATATTATGTCCAAGCTCTCCTTTAAGACAAAAATCATTGCCTCCATCTCTCTACTTTTTTTTCTACTACTACTTCCCTCACGAACACTTTTTACAGATTATCTGCATAAAAATAATCGATATGAAAAGCAACTTGTTGGATTACAATATATTGAGATAATAAATGCTTTAATTAAAACCGTACAAACGCATCGTACACTTTCATTAGAGCTTTTAGATCAACGCCAATCTAAAACCATAGAACGCTTAAGAGAGAATGAAGAGAGTTTTTATAATCAGAAAATCAATATCATGAATTTTGATGAAAAGCAGTTAAAACGCTTAAGCTCTAATCAAAATTTTGCCAAAGCCATCGCACTATTTGAGATTATAAAAGAGGAAAAATTTGATAAAGTCACCTCTGTCAATTCTGTTTTTAAAACACATGGTCAAATTATTACAAAGCTCTTAAGTAGTATCAAAACCATTTCCAACCATACCACTTTTGCTTCAAGTAAAGATTTACGTATTAACTATTTAGCCTCTATGCTCAAAGTCAAACTACCCCTACTTAACGAGTTTACGAAACAACTTGGTGACATAGCATTGTCTCATTTTGACTCAAGCCAAGAGCTAGAAAAACAAGAACTTGTTTTGCACAACACCGTATTGGACTTAAAAACACTAAGAGAAGTTTTAAAAAACAATCATTTAATCTCAAACCTCAATAACTACCCCGCACTCGAAGAACAGGTGACAAATGTTACCTATAGCATTAAAAAGCTACTTCATATTATTAAAACCAGTATTGTTAATAAAGAAAAAAAATCTTTAAAAGAGCCTTTCTTTCTTAAAAAAACTACAGATAGTATTCATGCACAAGAAGAGCTTTACAGTATGTTTAGCCAAACTTATCAAGATACTATCCATGAACTAATGGCTAAGGCAAAAAGACAACTAACTTATTTAATTATTTTATTTTTAATTATTGTACTTATTGCCTTTTATATCTTCCTTGCTTTTTACCAATCCATCACAGGTAACTTAAAAAAATTGCAAACAGCTTCAGAGATGATTACCGAGGGTCAAACCAAAATAAAACTTAAGATTGATAAACATGATGAAATTGGTGATGCCTTAATTGCTTTTAATATTATGAGTGAGAAGTTAAGTGAAAACATCTCTTTTTTAAATGGATATAAAACAGCCATAGACACGTCAAGTATTGTCTCTAAAACTGACACCAAAGGGGTGATTACCTATGTCAATAAGATGTTTTGTGATGTCTCTGGCTATACAGAAGAAGAGCTTTTAGGGCGTTCTCATAATATTATTCGCCATCAAGATAATAGTGTTACTCTTTTTAAAGATATGTGGGAGACCATTGAAGCTAAAAAGATTTGGAAAGGGACACTTAAAAACAAACATAAAGATGGCACTGCCTATACAGTGAATGCAACCATATTACCCATTTTAGACTCTGACAATAATATCTTAGAGTATGTTGCTGTACGACATGATATTACTGAACTAGAGAAGAGTAAAGAGGAGATTAAGAAGCAACGTACTGACCTCTTAACAGGCTTAGACAATAGAAACCAACTCTTAGTAGACTTGTCCGTTGCCATTAATCCAATTCTCTTCTATATCAATATTGATGATTTTTCAGGGTTTAATGATTTTTATGGTTCAGAAATTGGAGACTCCATCTTAATCCATTTCTCTAAAACTTTAAAAGAACTACAAGCCATTGAAACATTTCAACTCTACAACCTTCAAGCCGATAAGTTTATCCTTCTTTTTGAAGAGAACAACATCTCCCACCAAAATATTCAGAGTTTTTTCAACCAACTTTTTAAAAAAATAGAAAAAAATATCTCAACCATTCATTTAAAACAACAAAATCGTATTAGCATCTCTATTAGTGCTGGAGTTGCCACACACTATGCGAGTGATAACTATCAAAATCTCATTCTCTATGCTGATATAGCACGAAAAAAGGCACAAAAGAGTCAAAAGAAATTTTTAATTTTTGAGCATAATATGCGTCAAAGTCAAGATTATGCTAAAAATATTGAGTGGATAAAAAGAATAAAGGAGGCAATAAAAGATGATAGAATTGCTACCTATTATCAGCCCATTATTGACAATAAAACAGGGAAAACCACTAAATATGAAACACTTGTTAGAATGTTAGACTATGAGGGCATACCTGTCTCAACATTTATCTTTTTAGAGATAGCACAAAAAGTAAAACTCTATCCTCAAATTACAAAGATAGTTATTAGCAAAGCACTCAAAGAGTTTGAACATCATCAAAACATAGAATTTTCTATTAATCTGACCATTGAAGATATTTTATCTGAAGAGATTACAACTTTTATTTATCAAAAATTAAAAGATTATCCAAATTCAAATAATCTTATTTTTGAGATTACAGAGTCCGAAGAGGTTTCTGACTATAGTATTATTAATAACTTTATTGAAAAAGTTAAAAAGTATGGTGTGAGAATTGCCATTGATGATTTTGGTTCAGGCTATGCCAACTTTGAGCATATTATTAACATCAATGCCGACTTCATTAAAATAGATGGAAGCCTTATTAAAAACATAACAACTGATAAAAGTGCAGAGATTATTACCGAAGCCATTATCTCATTCTCTAAAAAACTGGGTAAGAAAACCATTACAGAGTATGTTCATAATGAAGCGGTCTATGAGATGGTAAAAAAACTAGGTGCTGACTATTCACAAGGTTTTTACTTTAGTGAAGCCACCCCAAATGTGATGTAAAATATCAATTTTATAAAAAATATTATTAACTGTTTTAATACATATAAAATTAAGATAATAAAAAACATTAGACAACTATAAATAATAGCTTAATCATAAATATTTATTATTTTTTTAATTTTTATATAATTTTTAGGGAATTTACTTTAAATATCATGTTATACTCGAAGTATGAAAAAATTATTACTACTACTAATGATACTATTCTCAACGTTTGGGCTACAGGCAGATGAAATAGATGGAGTAAAACCTTCATTTAATAAAATCTATAGAAGCGATAGAATTGGAGATTCTTACCATTTCTTACTTTTAACTAAAAAAAATGAGTACTACTACCTCTTTACTAATAAAACGGATAAACTAACTTCTTCCGAACTAACTTCATCAAAACTTTTAAAAATTTTAAAAGAGAAGCAATCTTGGGGAAAAGCATTTCATAAAAGTGGAAAGTTTACTATCAAAAAAGACAAGCTTTATACTAATCTACTCTGGGACAAAATAGAGATACTCTCCTCTAAAGAAATTAAATACCTCAACAAAACTTTTTATCTTCAATAGAATTTTAGTTACAATGTCCTTTATATTATCAGATTGATATAAGGACAATTGATGCATGGATTTCACCGAGTTGCTTCAGCCGTTAACAAAACCGTTGTGGGCAATCCTCAAAAAAACAGCCTTGAAATTTTAGAACTCTTAAGAAAAGCATCTCAAAAAGATGTTAGCATTATCGTCTTTCCAGAGCTTACATTAACAGGTTATACTGCTTCTGATTTGTTTTTAAATCAAACACTTCTTCAGAACCAAGAAAAGTGCTTAAAAGAAATATTACTTAAAAGTGAAAATATAAACACTGTTGCGATTATTGGTTTTGCTCTACTTCATAACAATCGTCTCTACAACACAGCCGTCATCATTCAAGAAGGAAGAATCTTAGGAATTGTTCCTAAATCATATCTACCAAATAAAAAAGAGTTTTATGAAAAGCGTCAATTTAACGCTGGTATAGATATTCAAAATCAAACCATCACTCTTCTAAATCAAGAAGTTCCCTTTGGTACAGATTTACTCTTTAAAAATCAAAATGAGATGCTCTTTGGGGTAGAGATA
>JALSHP010000365.1 GCA_026982175.1 Campylobacteraceae bacterium | reverse complement strand
GACTACAAAAAAGGCGATAGAATGGGGCTTCATGCCACTAAGCTTACCATTTTTCACCCCACTAAGAAAACAGAGATAACTTTTGAAGTCGATGCCCCTAAAGAATTTTATGCCTTGCTAAACTAATCTTCTGCCCTAGCTTTAAATTTTTGGCTTCTTGGGCTGAAAATGCTACTTCTATGAGTTGTTCTCCTACTAATAACGTTCCAATATCTTCAGCATCAAGCGTTAACAACTCCCCCTCTAAGCCTATTTTCTCTCCCATCATTACTTCTTTGGGTGTGCCATCTTTGACTAGCTGCCCATTTTCTAGCACCAAAACACGTGAAGCCAAACGATAGATTTCAGAGGCATCATGACTCACCATAATGCTGGTCATTCCAAAAGCTTTGTGCAGTTTGAGTATCTCATCTTGGAGTTTTAGTCGCATCACGCTATCCAAAGCTGAAAGGGGTTCGTCAAGCAGTAGCAGTTGTGGTCGGTTCATCATGGCACGACACAATGCCACACGCTGTTTTTGCCCACCACTTAGCCTGTTTGGTCGTTGGTTTTTTAGCGTTAAAAGTTCGGTTATGGCTAAGAGTTCATGGGCGAAGGCTTTATCATTTTTCACAAACAGTAAATTCTCCTCAACACTCATGTTCTCAAACAGAGCATAATCTTGAAACAAAAACCCAATGTTTCGTTTCTGTACTGCCAAAGGATTTTTTGTTCCCATCCACGCCACACCATTCATGCCTATGTTCCCCCTAGCCTCTTCAAGCCCTGCTAAGATGCGTAAAAGTGTCGTCTTCCCTGAACCACTTTTTCCCATAATGGCGACAAACTCCCCTTTTTCGATATTGCACTTTAGGTTCAAATTTAAAACGCCATCTGCTCCCTGTAATATTTTTTCAATATCTATTTGTAACATTAATGAAACCCTCCAATGCGTTTTTGCGTATGGTTAAAAAGATAGACCGACAACAACACCAAAAAACTGATAAGTAGCATAATAAGCGAGTAAATATGTGCCGTGGCATAATCCATTATCTCCACCATTTCATAGATAGCAATAGATGCCACTTTCGTCTCGTTTGGAATACTTCCTCCAATCATCAAAATGACCCCAAACTCCCCTACTGTATGGGCAAAAGTGATGATGAGTGCTGTAATCAGTGCTGGTTTTATGTTAGGCAATGCCACAAAAAGAAGTGTTTTGAATTTAGATTTACCTGCAAGGTAAGAGGCTTCTAACATATTTTTGTTCAAGCTTTCAAAACCACCTTGAAGAGGTTGTACCATAAAAGGAAAAGAGTATAAACAAGAAGCAATAACCAAGCCTGTAAAGGTAAAATTTAACTCTATTTGACTAAAAATCATTAAAAAATAAAAACCCAAAACCGAAGGAGGCAACACCATAGGCAGTGCTGTCAACGCTTCCATAAACGGTTTTGTTTTTGAACGACTTTGAGATAGATACCACGCAAAGGGTAAGCTTATTAGAAAAAGTATTAGCGTGGTTAATCCTGCTAGTTTAAAAGAGAGGATAAATGGGGTTAGGTCTAGGGTTTGTAACATTAGTTATTTTCTTTTAAAATTAAAAAAATACTTTAATCATAGTATTCATTGACTGCCATTTTTGCAAGTTTATAATTTTTATTATGACTTTCAAATGTACTTAATATCCATTCTAAATAATCTATTGGAACATCAACCCACTTACGCCCTCTATATTCTCCTATTTTTATAACTTCATCTTTAACATTAGGTAATATATTTTCTCGTCTTTTAATCTCTTCATAGGCATATTTATTTTCATTTGTCTTGTAAAGCCATTTTAAATAATCTAAGGGAATATCTTTCCACATACAGCCTTTATGTTTACCAAAGTCAACTCTTTCATTAGAGATAGACAGATTTTCCATTGTTTTAGAAGACTCTAGGATAATTACATCTATCTCTAAGAATTCAAATATTTTAAGAATGTGTTTATTATTTAATTTTATTTTAATCCCAAACTGCTTTAAATCATATCTAAAATATCCATTTCGTTTTAAAGAAAACTCTTCAAGTTTCTTTATTGTTAAATGACCTAAGTCATTAAAGTTTTTCATAATAAAGTCAATACCATCAATATTTTCTTTAATTTCTAATTGAACTTGATTCATTTTATTGTTCTTCAAAACCATACTTTAATCCAACTAAATAACTATCTCTAACTTAGGAATATATCGAAAGTCTTTAAGATTATAAGTAGCGATAGGTAAAACATTAATAAGGCAACAAGAAGCAATAATGGCATCTTGAATTTTAGCGTTATGAGAGAGTGAAAAATGTTCAATAATTTGTGTTGAAAGATTAAGAATTTCTTGAGTAGTCTCCAACAGTTTAAAGCCTTGAAGTTTGGCTTTTATCTCTTTTAAATCTTGTTTATTTTTTGCCCCAATATAAAGTTCCATTAAGACAATATTATTGATATAACAATTCTCTTTATTTAACACAATATTGTCTTTTAAATACTCTATCAAAATACAAGTATCTATAAAAACTTCTCTATCTCCAAGCATCTTTTCTTAACTCCTGAGAAAACTTTTTAACATCATCAACCTCTTTAAAAAGCTTATAGTTTGGTTCACTCTCTAAATGAAAATCTATGATTGTTGCATTTTTTCTACTACTTGTAGTGTAGTGTAAAGGAGTCTCTTCTTTTTTAAAAAAATGTTCAATAAGTTCTTTTACAAAATCATTTGCTTCTATATGTTTTTGTGAAATATAACGAGCTATCTCTTCTTGAAGGTGATTATCGTCAATATGTATGTTTAATTGCATAAATTTTCCTTATAATCGTTATTTGCTATTTGGCTATTATACCACACTTCCCCTACTCCATCAAATACCCAAACCTCTCAAAAACCCTTTGAGCTTCACGAGAAAAAACAAAGGCATAAAAAGCCGATACTTCAGCATTTTTCGCCCCATGTTTCAAGATGACAATCCCTTGTTCAATAGGAGCATAGAGTTTAGCATCAACTTCTATCCAATTAGCACCTTCTTTGAGGTGTGCCATCTTAGGAGAAAAAAGAGCTGACTTAGCAATGAAGCCAACATCACTTACTTTAGTAGTGTAGATGACCGTTTGAGAAATGGACTCACCATAGATAAATTTAGATTTTACAGTTTCTAAAAGTTTCGCATTTTTTAACGCTTCAAAAGTAGCTACCCCATAAGGAGCTGTTTTAGGATTGGCAATGGCTATTTTTTTGATGTTTGCCTCTTTTATGAGGTCTAATCCTTTGTTAAAGTCGCGTTTGGTACGGCTCACTAAAGCCAATGAACCTTTAGCATACACCAAAGGTCTGGTCACGGCAAAGCCTTTTTGGTACAAGGTTTCTGGGTACATCATGTTTGCCCCCATCAAGATGTCGTAAGGAGCTTTATGCATGATTTGGGCTGTGAGTTTTCCTGTTCCCCCTAGCACTATCTGCACTTCAATGTTTGGGTAAAGTTTCTTAAACTCTTTTTTTAGGTCGTCAATGGCGTAAGCGACATTAGCTGCTAGGGCTACGGTGATTTTATCTGCCATCACAAAAGTGCTAAATAGCACCAAAAGTAAAAATTTAAATCGCATCTTAATAAGACCCAAAACCATGTTTTTTCATGATAATCTCCAATATAGGCTTTTTATAAGCCCCCTCATGTCGCAACACTTCGTTCCCCTCGGCATCAAAAAAGAGTTGCACAGGCATGAGTTTTAGTTTGTATTTATCTCTTAAGATTAAACGCTCTTTTTGTCCGTCAACTGAATAGATTTGATACTCTGGATGTTCTTTTAAAATCTCGGCAAACATCTTGGACATGGCAAGGCATGAGTAGCAATGACTCATACCAAAAGCAATGATGGTCGGCTTTCCATTGCCTATCTTATCTTCTATGTCGGCATATTGTTGTACTTCTAGTGTTTCTATATTTATCATATCTCTTCCTAATAAAACGTATAGTATCTAAAATAAGAAAGTTTATAGTAAACTATATAAAATCATCAAGGAGTTTTAAATTATGAACCGTATTTTACTAATAAGTCTAACACTTTTTACATTTTTCTTCACCACAGGGTGTTCGGTTACGCCAAAATATCGTGTGACCCTCGATGCCATTACTGCTCCAAACATCTCCATTGCACCTACAAGCTACACCATCAAAGCTTTAGATGAGAAAAAAGAGAGCAATGGCATACTCTTTAAAACTTATGCTCAAAAACTTAGTGAAACCATGCAACAAAAGGGCTACATGCTAATGAGTGAACATCAAGGAGCAGAAACCTCACTCTATTTTGACTATGGACTTGAAAAAGTCGATGAAGAAACAGAGGTTTATGTTGAACCTAATATCTCGTTTAGTATGGGTTGGGGCTTTCCTTATGGCAGATATTATAGACACTATCATCCATTTTTTTACAATGACTTTTATGGTAGTAGTTACAACACCTACACCAAAACCCGTACTTACTACAACCGTTACATCACGCTCTTAGCCAAAGACCAATCAGACAAAGAGTTGTGGCGTGTCGATGTCTCTTCCGTGGGTGAATCTAAAAATTTACGAAAAATTATCCCTTTACTCATAGAAGCAGCAGCTCCTTACATGGGGGAAAATACCGCTGAACCTGTGAAACTGATCATTAAAGACAAAAAGAAGTCCATCTAAACTTCTTTTTAGTTCAATACGATAATATTCCATTGTTAATAAAAATTATTATTTAAGGAATTACCATGATCGTAACTAACAAAGCCCCAGACTTCACAGCAGCAGCTGTACTTGCAAATGGAACAATCGTAGAAGACTTCAACCTAATGAGCAACTTAGGTGAAAAAGGTGCAGTACTTTTCTTCTATCCACTAGACTTTACATTTGTATGTCCTTCAGAAATTATTGCATTTTCAAAAAGAGCAGCTGACTTTAGAGCAAAAGGTGTAAACGTTATTGGTGTATCTGTAGATAGCCAATTCTCACACTTTGCTTGGAGAGAAACTGCTGTTGAAAATGGTGGAATTGGTAAAGTTGATATGCCTTTGGTTGCTGACCTTAGCAAACAAATTGCCAGAGACTATGATGTTCTTCTTAATGACGCTGTTGCACTTAGAGGTTCATTCCTTATTGATGCTGACGGTACAGTTAGACACGCCGTAGTAAATGACTTACCACTTGGAAGAAACATTGATGAGATGCTTAGAATGGTAGATACAATGCTCTTTACTAACGAGTTTGGTGAAGTTTGTCCTGCTGGTTGGGTTAAAGGTGACGAAGGTATGAAAGCTGACACTGCTGGTGTTGCTGATTATCTTGCAAAACATGCTGACGAACTGTAGGCTGTAATTTATTACACCTATTTTGTGGTGGTGCATTAAAATGCACCCTACTCATAACCAATAGTTATTTAAGTATTATTGACTATAATATTTATATAAGTATTTATTAAATAACTAAAAACCATAAGGCAAAATCATGACAAACTACATATCACTATTAAAAAACAATGATTTAAAAGCCACCATTCAACGTACCTCCATATTAAAGACCATTGACCATGCAGGACACATCAATATTGATGATATTTACGACAGTGTAAAAGAGCAGTACCCTACTCTCTCTTTAGCCACGATCTATAAAAACATCATTGTGATGCAAGAGAACAATGTTATTATTGAAGTACCTCTCAACGGTGAAAAGTCTAAATATGAACTCAAAAAAGAAGAACACATGCACCTCATTTGTGAAGTGTGTGGCGAGATTAAAGATACCCAAATAACCCCTGCAACTAAAGAAGCTTTGGTCATTGAAAACTTTCGACTTAAAGCCTCACAAATTAATCTTTTTGGGCTTTGTGAAAAATGTCAAAACGCTTAAAAGAGAATGCTCTTTTTATTGCTGATGCTCATTACCCTCACCATGGCGATGCTTTTTTAAAACTCCTCAAAGATATTCAATCCCAAAAAATTAAAACTCCTCAACTCATTCTCATGGGAGATATTTTTGATTTACTCTTTGGATACAATGAGTACATTCAAACTTTTTCTAAAGAAGCCATAGCCCTTTTACAAGAACTCTCTCTTGATTTAGAGATTATTTACTTAGAGGGAAATCATGATTTTTGTCTTAAAGAGATTTTTCCTCACATAAAAGTTTATAGTCGAGATGAACAGCCTATTTATTTTAAACTCAATGAACAAGATGTTTTTTTGAGTCACGGAGATAAATATAAGACAGGATTTGGCTACAACCTATACTCTAAACTCCTACGCAACAAATATCTACTCATTACCCTACGACCTTTTGAAAAGAGCATCATCAACCATAGAATGAACAAACTCAAAGTCAAAAAAATCTGTGGAGATTTTAAAGGCTATGCGAAAAGATTTGATGCCATTAGAAGTCATTACCCTAAAAATTCTCTCATTATAGAGGGTCATTTTCATCAAAATTTAGTACATAAAAACTATGTTTCTTTGCCCTCTTTGGCTTGTCAAGGTAAAGTGGGGATTGTTAGAGGTGGGGAAATTGTTTTTATTGAACCTATGCTAAAATTAAATCTAAAAGTTTAGAGCTTATCCGAAAATCAGAACCATTAAGTTTTTTAACAATCTTAACAGTCTCTTCTCTACTCAATCGACCATCACGGTATAAAAACCGTAAAATTCCAACCAAGCCAATAATCTCAACCTGCTGTTTTTCGGCAAATTTTCGACCTTTTTTTTCATCTATAATAAGAGGAAGATTACGCTCTATCGCCAAAGTAATGGAGGCTGATTCTCCAGCATCTAAGAGATAATTTATCTCTTTAAAGAGTTGTAAATCTTCATAATTCTCCACAGAGATAAAAGCTTCCTCTATCTGAATATCAAGATATTTTTTAGCATTTGGTTTTTGTGATACCTCATGATAAACTTCATAAGGGATAATAATCTTCTCTATAAAAAGCTTTAAAATCTTAAACTCATCAATATTAATGAGTGTAATTAAAATAGTAGCATCAGAAATTATCATTTGGTGTACTTATTTAGCATATTTAGTAGCACTCTCTAGTTGTTTATCAAGTTCATCTTTACTGTACTCTAACCAATCAATACCTAAACGATTAACCAGACTCATCGCCTCTTTTTTAGTTATTTCAAGAAACTCTGCCATCTTTCCAAGAGAAATCAAACCATCTTTATACTGCTCTATAGCCACCAAATTTTTAATGCCTATAGAGAGTGTATCATCGTTAAGAGGAAGTGTAATACCTATGGGTTTACTATGTTTTGTAATGAAAACTGTTTCATTATTTTCTAAGTACTTGGTCATGTTTGAAGGGTTATTTTTCAAATCCCTAATCGCTACCGTTTGCATAGACTCTCCTTTTATACTACATATTGTAGGTATATTATAGCTAGTTTTTTATTATGTCTACCCCTCAATCAACGCCAAAGTAAATTCATCAATAAACGTCTCATCACTCTTTTGGGGTAAAGCACTCTGCTCTAACTTTTGATTTACCTCATCTAACTTTACATCTAAATAGTCCATCACTGCTTCAAGCGATTCTTGTCCCTCTTTAATGGAGGTAATATAGACCCTATTTTTCAAAGGAAAAGTAATAAACCCATCATCTAAAAGCTCTTCAACCTCGCTAATGACCCTTACGGCGTGAGAAAGTGCCTTAAAATCCACGCCTGTTGCTGAATTTTTACTTCGGTTTCCAAACTGCTCTTCCATCTCACTTATCATTTTGGAAAAATAGCCAACGGTCACACTTCCTGCAAAACGTTTACCCAACAACTCAATGTAACGCCCCTCTTTATAAGCTTGATTTCCTCGTGAAATGGCTGCTCTAATAAACTTGACATACTTAAAACTTGAATCAGCTAAAATCTTCTCTATCTGTGGAAAATAATCTTCTAGTTTATCACTACTCGCTGTTATGGCTAAAGCTTCAAATAATGCTACAAATTGATGTAACTCTTGGAAACGCTTCCCTTTGATATTGTACATTTTACTCTGCCCCACACAGTAGCCAATGAATGAGTGTAAGTTACGATTGTAGAAGCGTTTATAGTGTTGCATCATCTGTGAGGTGAACGCTTTGTCATTGTAAACTTGGGTATCTTCTCGAAAAAGTGAAAAGAGAATATCTAAGGCTCCTGTCTCCCCTTTTTTAAGTAGATTGAACCATTTGTAGATGCTATAGAGTTGTAAATCCACATCATCTTTCTCATTTTTACCATTGGTATTGGAGTTATAGTTATAATGCTCAATGTCTCTTTTTAGCAACACCTCTCTTTTTGAAGGGATAAATATCCCCTTATAGTCCGTGTCCGAATTTGGATTGTCTGTTCCAAAAAGTTTTGAACCAAAAAGTGTAATATAAACTATTTTAGCACTGTTTTCTTCTTCAAACTCTTTAATTATTTGTTCTATCTTACTCATAAATATCTCTCTTTTATAAAATCTATCGCACTGGGCTTACTCTCTAAACTTCCCTCTAACTGCTTCTCATAAACCAGTTCTAAAATTGCTTTAAACTTAGGTGATGGCTCTAAACCTAAAGCGATTAAATCTCGTCCTTGAACCAAAGGTTCTAGTGGCTTTTGAGCCACTTTTAAATCTTTGGCTCTCTCTAACACCCACTCCCCTGCGTGGTAAATTCCTGCCAAAGATTCTGGGGTAGTTCGCCCTAAAAAGTCTGCTTTAGCCACCACTACCAACTCTTCAATGTTTACTTTTGTTGCCAATCGCCTAAAGGCACTCTTTTTGGCTTTTCCTTGGTAGAACTGTGAGGGTTTTAAATGATGCTCGACTAAGGGTAAAATAGCGTCTATAAACTCATGCTCATTGGTCAATCTAT
>JALSHP010000364.1 GCA_026982175.1 Campylobacteraceae bacterium | reverse complement strand
CTTTATTCCTCTCTATTTATCTACGTCTATAAGAGAGTGCTTCCAAAAGATGTCTCTTTTCAATTGCTATGGACTGCTCAATGTCGGCAATGGTTCGTGCCACTTTTTTAATGGAGTTAATACTCCTATGAGAAAGCGCAAAACGTTCAATGGCTGAAAAGAGAATTTTAGTGGCATCCCCATTTAAGGTACAGAACTTCTCTATCTCCTCCTCTTTGAGTTTTCCATTTAAACTGCTCTGTCCTCTACTCATTTGAGCTTTAAAAGCACTGTTGACAATCAATTTTAACTCTTTGGAGCTGTAGTCCATCTTGTCACTCATGTTTACCTCTTGCATCACCACAAAAAGGTCTATTCGGTCTAAAAATGGGTCGGAGAGTCGGTTTTTGTAGCGTTTAACCTCTTGTTCTGAACAACGACATGCTTTTTTCTTGGAGAGAGCATTTCCACAAGGGCAAGGGTTCATGGCAGCTACAAACATAATATCGGCTTCATATTCAACTTTGGCATTAACCCTTGAAATGTTTACACGTTTGTCTTGCAGGGGTTCACGTAGGGCTTCTAAAATGTTTTTAGAGAAGTGAGGTAATTCATCAAAAAACAAAATGCCATTATGTGCTAAAGCAACCTCTCCAATTCTAGCTTTATGTGAACCACCACCAAAGATGGAAGCAGAAGTCGCTGTATGGTGAGGGGAACGCATGGGACGTTTGGCTTTAAAGTCGGGTACTGTTCCCTCTAAAAACTGATGCTTGGCAATGGTGAGCATCTCGGTTTCAAGCAATGGGGGCAAAATATCTTTGAGTCGTTTGGCTATCATGCTCTTTCCACATCCTGGGTTTCCCTCCATTAAGAAGTTGTGCATTCCAGCAGCGGCTATGAGGGCTGCCCTTTTAGCAACACTTTGTCCTTTGACATCAGCAAAATCAGATGCTATCTCTAAGGAGTCATAAAATATTTGTTCATTAATTTTTATGCTATTGGATTGGTAGTTAAACTTAGTCGTTGAGGCTTTAAAATCTTTGCTTTTAAAAATTGCAATGGCTTCACTTAAACTCTCCACTGCAATAAACTCTACCCCTGCAATGTGACTTAGATGCTCCATGGCAACTTTGGGAACAATGGCACGTTTGAGCAATCCTTGCTCTTTTAAAGAGAGGATAATAGGAAAAAGTGTTGAGCTTGATTTCACTTTACCATCAAGCCCCAACTCGCCAAAAACAAATAGCTCCTCTTCTACAATCTCCTCTTTGTGCAAAGCATTGAGTAAGGCAATAGAGAGGTCAAAGTGTGTTCCTGACTTCTTGATGTCAGAAGGGCTAAGGTTAATGGTAATCTTCAAAGGAGGAAAGACAAAATCATTGGTAAGCAGTGCTGATTTCACTCGCTCTTTTGCCTCTTGTATGTCCGAAGAGACCAATCCTACAACAGCAAACCCTGGTAAACCTTTGGTAAATGTAGCTTCTACTTCAATGGTTTTGGCAACAAGCCCATCGAGGGTGGCAGAGGTTAAGAAGTTAACAATATTTTTTTCTTTTTTTATTTTGGGTGGTTTTATTTTTGGTGGAAGATTACCACTATGTTTATTTTGGCTCATAGTTAATATTAACATAAAAAAACTTTTTATGTTTTAAATATGTCAAATTGTAATGTTTTTTAACTTCTAAAGCTAAAATTATAAAAAATATTTAAACCAGTCTTAAAAAATAGTAAGGACTAAATAGAGTTTTTTAGAATAGATGCTATAATCTTGTTAGTCAAAATAAGGTCAATTAATATGTTATTTAAATACTCAGGTATGACAAAACAAGGTAAAAGTGCAAGAGGTAGTATTGAAGCCTCTTCAATGGATGAAGCCAAACAGAAGTTAAAAGGTCAAGGAATTTTCTATAAAGAGATTTCTGAAAGCTCACAAATCACAATGAAGAACTTCTCTAAACGTGAGATGCCAGGTCCCCTACTCTCTTCCTTTGCCAAAGAGCTCTCTTCTTATCTCAACTCAGGTATGGCGGTACTAACTGCCATAAAACTGATTCAAGGGCAACATGAGAAAGAAAAAAAATATGCCTCTTTTTTATCCTCCATCCGAACCATGATTGAAGAGGGAAAGTCACTCTATCATGCCTTAGGCTCACAATCGGTCTACTCCATGCCCGACTTTTTTCTACAAAGTATTAACGTAGCAGGACAAAGTGGAAAAATGGTGCCTGTACTCATTCAAATGGGGGCATTTTTCTCTTCACAAGCCAAGGTCAAAAAACAGGTGGGGAATGCCATGGCTTACCCACTTTTCATCTTTGTCGTTGCCATTGGTATGACCAGTTTTCTTATTGCTGTTGTTGTGCCAAAGATTACAGGAATTTTTAAAGATACAGGGCAAGAGTTACCAGGAATTACACAGTTTGTTTTAGGGATTTCAGATTTCTTATCAGCAAACTATATTGCCCTTATTGTCGGGTTTATTGGTACAATTATTGGGTTTAAAATGGCATATAAGTACTCTTATAGCTTTAAAAAAGCATATGATAAGTTTATGCTGAAAGTACCTGTTGTTGGAGAGCTTATTCAAAACCATGAACTGGGTCGTTTCTCCTATATTTTAGGTCTCATGCTCAACTCTGGAGTCTCTTATGCTCATGCAGTTAAACTTGCCACAACCACCTTTGCCAATGCTGCCATGAGGGAAAGTTTTGAAAATGCTGCCGAACGTGTCATTGAGGGGAATAAGCTCTCACACTCTTTACAACGTGGTAAAGGGATGTTGCCAAAACGTAACTTTATGCAAGCCTTAGCATTAGGAGAAGAGTCGAGTGAGGTCGCAAGTATTTTGTC
Organism: Campylobacteraceae bacterium; assembly: GCA_026982175.1. GTDB lineage: Bacteria > Campylobacterota > Campylobacteria > Campylobacterales > Sulfurovaceae > UBA1140. The sequence continues at coordinate 6,040 of JALSHP010000364.1, read as the reverse complement.
CAATGTCGCCGAACTCTACCGAGAAGAGAATGATGACAAATTAAAACTTCTTTTGAGTCTTTTAGAACCATTTATGATGCTCTTCATTGGTGGGGTTGTTGGGGTAATTGTATCGGCAATGCTCATGCCTATCTTCTCTATGAACTTAGGAGGCTAAGTTCATAGAGACTAAATTTATAGAGAGTTAACTATACCGATTGTGTCTCACCTCTAAAGCTTCCAATACCGTGAGCTAAGTTACAAACCTTTTTAAAGCCTAATGTTCCCATGGCTTGTTGTACTTGGTATGAACGGCTACCTGAAAGACAATAAACAATGATGTTTTCAGACTGTTTGTCGTTAAAAGCTTCAATGCCTCCATAGAAATTTGAAGTAGGTACAAGGGCATCTGTTCCAACAATATGGGCTTGGTCATACTCCATCTTTTCTCTGACATCAATGAGGGTAAAATTAACCATACCTAGCTTTCTAGCCTCAATGAGTGATTCTAACTCATCTCCATCAAGTTGGTCTTTCATTAGAAGAATTTCTGCTTCATCTTGTGTTAATCCTCGTGAATGTGTATCTGTTACCTCTTCAATCACTTCAGTTTTTTTTTGAGCTTCGGCAAATTCTGGTGTACAAAAAATCCCACAGTGACAAACACCGTCTTCTGGAATCTCTTTCTCAATTGCTGGTTTACAAGGACAGATGCGGTTATCTGCTTCTTTTTGCTCCTCTTTGGTCTCACCAATCACCATGAAACATGGACAGAAACGTTTACCATAAATGAGCTTGTTTCGTGCAAGACCCATGGTAACACCTTCATTTACATCTTCATTGGGGTTAGGAACCCAACCTTTACTCTCATATACTTTATTAACAAACTTTTCAGTCTTTTTCAACTCTTCTTGAAACTCTTCTGAATTCATATCTATTGCTTGCATTGTTATCCTTTAAGTGCAAAATTATTTTGAATAATACTATAATAGTGTTAATTCTTGCTACTGTTTTCCTCTAAGAGAACTTCTTTCATCAAAATATTTATCTGTTGAAACATATTTTTTGTCTTATTTAAATCTATCTCGAACTTCTCATCAGAGATATTTATGCCCATATCTCTACTAAAATTAATATCGGCTTTTTCTATTTTATGTTGAATCTCATCTGCTTTTCCATGCATCTCTATCTCCATTTGCTTGACAAAATGCGTTGTTTTATTAAAATCTATGCTGACTTTTTGATTTTCGAGTTCAATGCCAAGCTCTTTAAGTAAATCTTTTTGAGCAGTTTGGCTACTCATATTCTCTTCATTCTGCATCAAGTTATTCTCTCCACATCCTACATAAAAAAGTGAAAAGAGTATTAATAGTCTTGTTATTTTCATCCATCAATCCTTCATTAATATCTATTTACTATACATTATAGCTAAATATCTAAAATAATAACTCAATAAAAATATAGATTTATGTTTTTAAATATTATGTTTAAAATTGTTAAAAAATAGACATTTTTATCTAAAAATGTGATGTAAAAGTTCATTTATTGATATTTTTAGCCATTACTACACAATTACTACACAATATTCTTATAAATTTTATTTTATCAATAGCAAAAGGAGTTAACGTTGAAGATAGGAAAGAGGCAGTACCTCAAAAGGATAACAAGTTTTACAGGTGAATCATTTATGATTTTAATGCTCTTTTCAGGTTGTGTTAACCATCAATCCAATTCACTAGAACCTACCTTACCTCAAGTAAGAACAGAACAAAATCTTACAAATGAACAGAACCTTACAATAGCACAAAATCTAACTTCACAAAAGAGTGTCACCTCTTTTATAGAGACACTTATATCTCCCTCTACTAAGCAAGAGTTTCATGAACATTACACTAGCAATGAACCTTATAGTTCACCCTATCCCATAACAAAAGAAAAAAATTTCACCATAGAAGAAAATTTACTCACTAACCTTACCGCTTCTAGTTTAGAGATGGAAGAGGAGTTTATTGAGAGTGATAAAAATTATGAAATTTTAGAAACAGCCCAATCTTTTTTAGGAACTAAATATGTTTGGGCAGCCAATGGACCTTCTGCTTTTGACTGTTCTGGATTTACCAAATATGTCTTTCATGAAAATGGAATTGAACTTCCACGCTACTCTGGACACCAAGCCAATATTGGGGAAAGGATTGATTTTGAAAACTTAAAAATAGGAGACTTAGTTTTCTTTGATACCAGTAAAAAGTTTAAACATAAAGTAAATCATGTTGGTATCTATATTGGTAATCATCAATTTATTCATGCCAGTTCTGCTAAGAAAAAAGTAATTATTACCTCTTTTGATGAAAAGAAATACTATAAAAAGAAATTTTTATATGCACGACGTATTGAGCCTAATAGTCAAAATGTTGCACTCCATATTAAGGGAGGAGATAATAGACTTTAATAGCATAACAGACCCTTTTCTTAACAGAAAAGAATAAAAAATAAGTATATCTTTTTTTTATGATATATGTTAAACTATCTAACATAAGAGATATATTTATTATAAAGGGTTACTATGTTAAGAAAGCTATATCAACTCCCACTACTTCTACTCCTACTTCTTTTTACTGCTTGTTCCTACCTAAGCCCTCTATTAGAGGGTGAAGGAACTAAAATAACAGGAATCATTACTTACGACCGTGTTCCTGTCAAAGTTGACTATGCTAATGCTGCTGCTTTAGATTATAGTAACACCTATAGGGAAACCTCTAAATATATTGTTGTTAAAGCACTCAATAAAGAGGGGCAAGTAGTGGCAGAGACAACGACCAACAATAAAGGTCAATACAAACTCTATGTCCCTGAAAACACCGATATAAAAATTCGTGCCTATGCTCGAATGTTAAAAAAAGATGTTTGGGATGTGGTAGTCGTTGACAATACCAATCTAAAATCAATGTATGTCATAGAGGGCAATTACCACAATAGTGGTACACAAAGTAATGAAAGAGACCTTCATGCCAGCTCTGGATGGGATGGACAAAGCTACTCGGCTACCCGTAGTGCCGCCCCTTTTGCCATTTTAGATAGCATTAACACCATTATGCAAAAAGCCGTACAAGCTGATGACGAAATTAGCTTTCCTCAACTCACCATCAACTGGTCAACCAACAATGTATCCGCAGGAGGAGATCCCTCTTTTGGTCAAATAGGTACTTCTAGCTATACAGCAGACAATGGAGAGATGTGGATTTTAGGTGATGCCAATGCTGATACCGATGAGTATGATGACCATATCATCATTCATGAGTGGGCACACTTCTTTGAAGATAAATTTTCCCGTTCAGATAGCATTGGAGGAGGACACTCCTCAGGAGATGCCTTAGACATTCGTGTTGCATTTGGGGAGGGTTTTGGAAATGCCATGTCTGCCATTGCAACCGATGACCCCATCTACTTTGATACTTCTGGATACAATCAATCCTCAGGATGGTCAATGAATGTCGAGTCTGCTTATGCTGAAAATCCTGGATGGTTTTCAGAAGCCTCCATTCAACGGATACTTTATGACCTATATGATGATAATAATGATGGCTTAGACACTATTAGCTTAGGGTTTGCACCACTCTATAATGCCATGATTAAAGGTGAACGTAACACCAAAGCCTTTACCAGTATTTTTACCTTTATTAACGCACTTAAATCTGAAAATCGTAGTGATGTTCGTGGCATTGATCAAGTCGTCTCTTCGGAGAATATCAATACCATTTATGATGCCTATGGGAGTAATATATCCAATCGTGCGAATGGTGTGGTTAATGCCCCACTCTATCGTACACTTCCCATTGGTAAAGGGGTGATTCAATGTAACAAAAACACTTATGGTGTCTACAATAAATTGGGAAATCGTACTTTTATGCGTGTTGCTATTCCACAAAGTGGGGTCTATACTTTTGCAGCACAACCTTATGGAGCATCTTATGGTGACCCAGACATTGTACTCTACAACACCAGCTACCCCTATGACATTAAAGGGATGTCTCCATTAGAGGGGCAAAACAGTGATGCCTTTGCCATAGAACTTGACAAAGGAGACTACATGCTAGAAGCCTATGACAACTCTTTTAGTAATAGCTGTTACACCATCACATTAACCAAAGGGTTTGATGCTACTCAAATGAATAAACTCAATAAATCATCTATTAGTCAAAAAACCACCATAGAGACTCGTCCTTTAGAGACACATCGTCAACCAGAGCGTAGACCATTATCAAAATAGAAGGAACTTTTATGAAAAAAATAATACTTATCGTCACAAGCTTACTTTTAACTTCAAATATAAATGCTAAAGAAATTAATAGTAGTTCAACCCTTAACCATTATGCTAAACCAGGTGCAGCCATTGAGATGAGACAAACTTCAGAAAAAGTGAAGGTGAATGAATTTTCAGATGTCAATATTACACTTACGACAAACATACCCAACGGAAGTTTATTGGTTGAAGTCACTTTAGATAAAAAATTAATCCCATTAAAAAGATTAGATAAAAATCTCTCTTTTAAAATTAATTCACGCAATGAAGATTTTTTAATTCACTTAAAGGTCAAAGCAAAAGAGGTCGGTCTCTACTATATTCGACTACTAACCAAACTCAATTCAGGACATGGAGAAAAACTTCGTTCATTTGCCATTCCCATCTATGTTGGAAGTGTCAAAGAGATTGCAAAGCAAAAAACCAATGTTCAGATGAAAGCAGTTGGCTATCAAGAGAATATCTCTGTCTCTAAAGCCATTGAGACCTTTAGTGTAACAAACGAAAAATAAGATTTTAAAATAATCTCGGTATAATACGCGACCTCATTCTCTATGAGTAAACTATATGAAAGGAAACAATATGCCAAAAATGAAAAGCGTTAAAGGTGCTGTAAAGCGTTTTAAAGTGAAAAAATCTGGTAAAATCAAAAGAGGAACAGCGTTTCGTTCTCACATTTTGACTAAAGTAGATGGTGCTCACCACCGTGCAAACAAAAAAGCTAAATATATTAGTAAAGCTGATGCTGCCAATATTAAAGAGATGATTAACTAATTTTAGTTAACACTTCAACACGCAATAACTCCTAATATTAGGACAAGTTCATTTTAGATTTTAAAATACAAAATGACACCAATGCTAGACAATAGCACATAGGTAAAGGAAAAACATGAGAGTAAAAACAGGTACGGTAAGAAGCCGTCGTCACAAGAGACTATTAAAACAAGCTAGAGGGTTCTACTCAGGTAGAAGAAAACACTTTAGAAAAGCTAAAGAGCAATTAGAACGTTCATTAGTATATGCTTATAGAGACCGAAGACAAAAGAAAAGAGACTTTAGAAGACTTTGGATTGTTAGAATCAATGCAGCCGCTAGACTTAATGACATGAACTATTCAACATTCATGCATGGTTTAAAACTAGCTAACATTGAGCTTGACAGAAAAATCTTGGCTGACATGGCGATGAATGCTCCTGAAGCATTTACAAAATGTGCTGAAGCTTCAAAAGCAGCACTTGCCGCTTAGTTCTTTTTAAATATTTGAGGAGTTACTCCTCAAATATTTACGCTTATAACAAAAACTTTCCATTTTATATTATTTTTTAACATATAAAAACAAAAATTAAACAACTTTAAAATTTATTAAGATACAATATTAAAATCAATAACACATATTAAAATAATATTTATTTTAAATTATTTTTTTATATTTAATATGATATAAATTTGAAAGGTACATCATGACATATACCCTCCCTCCACGCCATAGTAGTTCATTCCATCTTACTCAAGAGAAATATAAAGCAAAAGTAACTATACCAAAAGCAAAGATAGAAAATTATCTAAACAAGTATCAATCAAGTTACACAAAAGGTCAATACCTACAAAAACGTGGTGTTGACTTTGTTTTTTCTACACTCTTACTCATCTTTATGTCACCAATTGCACTCTACACTATTTATCGTATTAAAAAAGAGTCTCCTGGTCCTATCTTTTTTAAACAATCTCGTGTTGGCTTAAATGGAAAAACATTTACCTGTT
>JALSHP010000363.1 GCA_026982175.1 Campylobacteraceae bacterium | reverse complement strand
ATACTTCATGCACTCATTCCTTTTAAAGTGGTTGACCATACTCATGCAGATGCTGTGGTGACCATTTCAAATTCAGTTCAGGGTAAAGAGCATATAGCAAAACTTTTTCCTAACTTTTTGATTGTGCCTTACATTATGCCCGGCTTCATCTTAGCTCATGAGATTTACAAGATGACACGTGATTTTGATTGGGCGAGTTGTGAGGGGATTATTTTACATAATCATGGCATCTTTACCTTTGATAATGATGCTAAGAGATCTTATGATAAGATGATTGATGCTGTGAGTAGAGCAGAGAAATTTTTAGATGAGAATGCCCCTTTGAGTTTTGAGAAGATTGAGCCTATAGCGTTTGATATAGATAGATTAAAAGAGCTTGTGAGTGAAGCTAAAGGCTATGAAGTGGAGATGAAAGTCAATCAAACACCTTTAGCACTTCATTATGCTTCGCAAGACCACTTATATATGAAAGCGACACGTGGAGTTTTGACCCCTGAGCATATTATTAGAACCAAAAGAACCCCTTTAATCATTAATGAAAATTTAGAGACAGCAGTCCCTAAATATGTGGCTGACTATAAAGCTTATTTTGAGACTTATGCTAGTGATGAGATTATGCTAAATCCTGCACCCAATTACGCCGTAGTTAAAAACTTTGGCGTGGTACTATTTGGTAAAAATGAGAAAGAAGTCAATGTAATGAATGATGTGGTAGAGCATACCATGAGAGCTGTTTTAAGAGCCGATAAGCTTGGAGGCTATGAGTCTATTTCACTTAAAGATAGTTTTGAGATGGAGTATTGGGAACTGGAACAGGCGAAATTGAAGTAGGTCGGGGTATCCTCACCCCGACGCTTGTCGTTCATTGTTAAATTTATTTTTATATCAAATTTTAATTGTCGGGGTGAGGATACCCCGACCTACGAAAAAGGAAACCCCATGCAATACTTAATGGCAATAGATGCAGGAACAGGCTCAGTTAGAGCTATAGTATTTGATACCGAGGGAAACCAACTCTCTGTAGCACAAGAGGAGTGGACGCATTTAGCAGAAGAGGGTGTACCCAACTCCATGACCTTTGACACGGCTAAAAATTGGGAGATAACGCGTGGGTGTATTAAAGAGTCTATTAAACTCGCAGGACTCCGAGCAGAAGAGATAGTCGCTGTTTCGGCAACTTCCATGCGTGAGGGGATTGTACTCTATGACAAAGAGGGCAAAGAGCTTTGGGCTGTTGCCAATGTCGATGCAAGGGCAGCTGATGAGGTGAAGTTTTTAAAAGAAAATTTTGTGGGCGTAGAGCAGGAGTTCTATGCACTCTCTGGTCAAACCTTTGCTTTGGGGGCATTGCCACGCCTTTTATGGCTTAAAAATAATAGACCCGAACTCTATGAAAAAGTAGCCAATATCTCCATGATAGGTGACTGGATATTAGCCAAACTCTCTGGCATGATTGCTACTGACCCTAGCAATGGAGGTACAACGGGGATATTCTCTTTAAAAGAGCGTCAATGGATTTCGGCTATGGCAAATAACATTGGGCTTAAAGATGATATTTTCCCTCCTGTGTTAGAAGTGGGAACAGTTATGGGTAATGTTGTCGATGAAGCTTCTGGAATGTCACTTCAAACAAAAGTGGTGATGGGTGGAGGAGATGTTCAGTTGGGTGCAGCAGGACTTGGCGTGACCAAAGAGGGGCAAGTAGCTGTGCTTGGTGGCTCTTTTTGGCAACAAGTAGTGAACATGAAGTCTGATGTTACTCCTCCAAAAGATATGGGCATACGGGTCAATCCTCATGTTGTTCAAGGTCTCTCACAAGCAGAGGGTATTACCTTTTTCTCTGGTCTTGTCATGCGTTGGTTTAGAGATGCCTTTTGTGAACTGGAGAAAGAGGAAGCGAAGCTAAGAGGGATTGATGCTTATGCTGTGCTAGAAGAGAAAGCCTCAAAAGTCCCTGTGGGTTCTCATGGAATCATGCCTATTTTTTCAGATAGCATGAAGTATGGCAAGTGGTATCATGCGAGTCCTTCGTTTATTAACCTCTGCATTGACCCTGAAGTATGTAACAGAGCGTCGATGTTTAGAAGTCTGCAAGAGAATGCGTGTATTGTTTCTCATATTAATCTCAAAAAAATAGAAGCTTTTACAAGCATAGAGATTAAAGAGATTGTCTTTGCTGGAGGGGCAAGTAAAGGGGCATTGTGGTGTCAGATATTGGCTGATGTGACAGGATGCAAGGTCAAAGTACCCAAAGTAAGAGAAGCGACAGCTTTAGGCGCTGCGATGAGTGCTGGTGTTGGGGTTGGGGTCTATGACTCTTTGGTAGAGGCTTCTGAAAAGCTTGTGGAGTGGGACAAGGAGTATCTCCCAAACCAAGAGAACTATGAGCTTTATCAAGAGATAGAAAAAGAGTGGCAAGAGATTTATGTTGAGCAGTTGAAGCTAGTAGATAGGGGATTAACGGCGAGTATGTGGAAAGCCCCTGGCTTGTAAGCACTTAAGTATTAAAGACATTTACCACTTCCCCAAATACCAAAATAGAAGGACGTATCATCTCTTTAGATGCCTCTTCTAAACTCTCCAAAGTACAACGCGTAACTTTTTGATTTGGGCGACTGGCATTGGAGATGATGGCACAAGGTTTGTTTTTATTGACTCCTTGTTTTTTGGCTTCATTGACTATTTCGACAATCCGACTTAGACCCATGAGTACGACTACGGTATGGTTTTCACGATGGAGTAAATCAATCCATGAGAGGTTCAAGCTATACCCTTTTGAGTGAGGGGAGACAATGGAAAATGAAGAGGCATAATGGCGTGCGGTAATGGGAATGTCGCCAAACATTGGGGCAGAAATGGAGGAGCTAATACCAGGGATAACTTGTGTAGAGATGCCCAATGCTTCTAAAAAGAGTTTCTCTTCAGCCCCACGCCCAAAGACATAGGGGTCACCACTTTTTAGCCGTGCCACGCTTTTTCCTTGCTTCACATAGTGTAAAATGACCTCATGAATTTCCTCTTGTGACTTAGAGTGATGCCCCTCTTTTTTGCCGACATAAACTTTTTCAGTAGTTTTGGGAACAAGTGCCATCATCTCTTCACTTATGAGATTATCATAAAGCACCACGTCCACACTTTGCATGATTTTGTAGGCTTTAAGGGTCAATAAATAGGGGTCACCCAAACCACAACCTACTAAATAGACCTTGGCATTTAGTATTTTTAATTCTTGATTGGTTTGGGTGATGTCAATCACTTTAGACTCTCGTTCTTGTTTTTTTTGGGCTAAATAGGCTTCAATATTGGTAGGAATTAACGCTTCACATTCATCTCTAAAATACTTCGCTACCGTAGGACTTGCTCCATTACTTGAAACGGCTATTTGAAGTGGTCGGTTTTTGGTGAGTGCCATAAAGTAGAAGTCACAATATTTTGGAACATCAACCACATTGAGCAGAAGTTCATGCTCTTTTTTATGGGCTAAGAGGGTATTGGTTACTTCAATGTTGCCTGTGGCATCTATGATAATGCTCTCTTTGATGTCAGAGCGTTCAAATGTTTTTACTTGAATGTTAGCACAAAAAGCAGAGAGTTCCTCTACACAAACTTGGGCGACCACTCTAAACTCAATGTTGTTTTCGTGTAACACTTGGGCTTTTTGCAGGGCAACTTTTCCCCCACCGATAAGGAGGATTTTTGGATTTCTTAGGAGGATTGGGAGGGAGTTGTTTTGCATTGGCTCTCTTTTGATGAAAAATTTATAAAGCTAATTATTTACAGATATTAAGTAATATTGGTAGAATAAAAATAGTTAGATTTAAAAATTTGGTGGAGACGAGGGGAATTGAACCCCTGTCCTAAAATAGCTAGTGTTATGACTCTACATGTTTAGTCGGTGATGTTAAATCTCATCTTGCTTCGCACAACACCCAAAGCTACACAAGACCAGCCAAAATTCTCACACTGTAGCATGGCTTCTACAGAGCATAGTCATCAGATGTGATACCTCAAAATCTAGCTAAGATGACAACTCACTAGAGAGGCAGTCCTCCGATCGCTCGGGGTTTACTTACGCTACTGCGTAAGCTGGACGGTAATCTGTATTGTTTGCAGTTATGCAATTTGAGCCGTGTAACGGAATTGCTCAGTCCGACATGCACATAACTCCGACTACTCCAGTCGAAACCAAGTCATCCCCATCGCTTTGTAGATAAAATATATGAAGGAGATTATCTACATAGGAAAGAGTATTATAACGTAAAATCTCTGTTAATGTCAAGAGGATATTTTGTCTAATCCCATGCTTTTACTGATACGCAGGGCAATGTCTTCTAGCTCTAACTCTTTGAGTTCTTCCTCTTCTTTGAGTTGATTTAAGGCTTGTTGCAGTTTTTCTTCTCGTTCTTTATTTGCGAGGATGGTGGCTTCTAATCGTCGGTTCTCTTCTTTAAGGGTTTCGTACTTCTCTAAAAGCAAGGTTATTTTAGTGTCTAGTTTTTCTAAAGCTGTTTTATTGGTCATGATTAGTTCCTAATATTATTATTTAAATTAATTTTTATAATTATAACCTTATTTTTCACTATTCATTAATCTTCTCTTTAATTTCTTTGGCAATTTTTGAAATGTTACTAATTTTTTGAGAGTTGTTTAAATGTTCATCTAAAAGTACTTTTACAAAAGCAGAGCCAACAATTACGCCATCTACGCCAACAGCCTTGGCTTTAGCTGTCTTTTCATCAACCCCAAAACCAACATAAACAGGTGTTTTGGTATATTCTTTAATATTGGTAATAATAGGCTGTAAATCTTCACTTTGACCTGAACCTGTAATCCCTGCGTAAGCTACTAAGTAGATGAACTTTTGTGCATCGGTGACTATCTCTTTAATTCTCTTTTTGGTATCTGTGGGAGCAATGAAGTCTATTAAGGCTAAGTTTGCTTCTTGCATCATAGGTTTGTATGGTCGTGCTTCTTCAAGGGGTAAATCGGGGATAATAAATCCATTGACTCCACTCTTTTTTGCTTGTTCCACAAAAAACTCCATACCTTTGTGGTAAAAAGGGTTAAAGTAGCCCATCCATAAAGTGTCAATGTGTGGGGCAATCTGTTTGGAAGCTTCAAAAAGATGCTCTAATTTAAAACCTCCTTGCAAGGCTTTTAAATTGGCTTTTTCAATGACAGGACCATCTGCCACTGGGTCAGAAAAAGGCATACCTAACTCTAAGGTATCAACACCTGCTTCGGCCAATGCCAATGCCATATCTACGGTAAAATCTAAAGAGGGGTAAGCTGTGGTAATGTATGCGACTAATTTTTTCAATCTGAACTCTTTTCTAAAATATTATTAGTATTATACATTTTTTTGATAAAATGCTTGAATTAACAAAGAATAAGGGTAAAACAATGAGTATTCACACGGAAAAGCTTGCTAAAAAAGTAACTTTAAGCACCATCGCTAAAATGAAAGGGGTCGAACCCATTACCATGGTGACAGCCTATGATGCACTTTTTGCCAAACTTTTTGATGGACAAGTCGATATGATACTCGTGGGAGACAGTCTAAACATGAGTTTTTTAGGCAAAGAAGACACGCTTTCAGCGACCATTGACCAGATGATCTATCATACTCAAGCCGTTTGTAATGGGGCGAGTTTACCTCTGATTGTGCTTGATATGCCTTTTGGCTCTTACACTACTGAAGCAGATGCTGTTAAAAATGCCACACGTGCTTACCAAGAGACCAATGCCCAAGCCGTCAAAATTGAGGGTGGAAAAGAGAGGGCGAACATTGTTAAAGCTCTTTCTCAAAACTCCATTGCTGTTTTAGGACATATTGGGCTGATGCCACAGTTTCTAAGAAGTGATGGTGGCTACAAAATACGTGGAAAAGACAAAACCGACATCGCTTCTTTGGTTGCAGATGCTAAAGCCTTAGAAGAAGCAGGTGCTTTTGCCATTGTGGTTGAGGGGGTAAAATCTGAAGCAGCCAAAGCAATTACTGATGCGATTACCATTCCTACCATTGGGATTGGGGCAGGGCTTGATTGTGATGGTCAAGTGCTTGTTTGGTCAGACATGTTTGGTTTTTTTGAAGCTTTTAAACCAAAATTTGTCAAACAGTATATGAATGGGGCAGAGTTGGTTCGTGAAAATTTAGAAAACTATATCACTGAAGTCAAAAACAAAACTTTTCCTAGTGATGAATTTACCTATTAAACACATAGGTAGGGTGTCAATTTATTGCACCACATAATAACGGTGCAATAAATTGACACCCTACAAAATAGAATTGAGATAATATATGGAACGTATCGTAGACATCGAAAAATTTGACAATGAATACATAGAAGAGGTCTCCTTACGCCCCTCTTCTTGGGATGAATATATTGGTCAAGGACAGATTAAAAAGAATTTAAAAGTATTTATTGAAGCGAGTCGAAAACGTGAAGAGGCACTTGACCACATCCTTTTCTTTGGACCTCCTGGTTTAGGAAAAACAACCATCGCCAATCTTATTGCTACTGAAATGAACGCCCAAATCAAAACCACCGCTGCCCCTATGATAGAAAAGTCTGGTGACTTGGCGGCCATTTTGACCAACATTGAAGAGGGTGATATTTTGTTCATAGATGAGATTCACCGAATGTCTCCTGCTATTGAAGAGATACTCTACTCTGCGATGGAAGACTTTAGGCTCGACATCATCATTGGCTCTGGTCCTGCTGCTCAAACAGTGAAGATTGATTTGCCACGTTTTACTTTGGTAGGGGCGACAACAAGAGCCGGTATGCTGTCTCATCCTCTTAGAGAACGTTTTGGTATGCACTTTCGTATGCAGTTTTATTCAGCTGAAGAGTTGGCAGAAATTGTCCGTTTGGCGGCGATTAAGCTCAATAAAGAGACCATTAAAGAAGCCGCACATGAAATTGCCAAAAGAAGCCGTGGCACACCAAGACTTGCTTTAAGGCTCTTACGCCGTGTGCGTGATTTCTCTGAAGTAGCCAATGAGGAACAGATTAATCTGAAAACCACTAAGTACGCTCTTGACCAGCTAGGTGTAAATGATTTAGGTTTTGATGAAGAAGATATTCGCTTACTAGAGTTTCTCATCGCTTCAAAAGGTCGTCCTATGGGGCTTTCTACCATTGCCGCAGCATTAAGTGAAGATGAGGGGACAATTGAAGATGTGTTAGAACCTTACTTGTTAGCTAATGGGTACATTGAACGGACAGCTCGTGGACGGGTGGCGACTGAAAAATCATACAGTTACTTTAGGTTAGGAGAGAACAGAGATGTTGAGTAAACGAGACTATGCGATAGGTATTCTTTTTGTTTTAGCTCTTATGGGAGCGTACAGTATCTATCAGCCGTTTATTCTCTCTATGGTGGTGGCACTACTTTTGACCATGGCAACAGGAAACTTACACTTTAAAATTACTTCAGCCATTAAGTCACAAAATACTTCAGCTAGTTTTCTATCTTTACTGCTTTTGATTATTTTGTTTGTGCCTATTATTTACATTGCTACCATTGGTGTGCAGAGTTTAAGTGTGCTTGACTCGGGGATTATTGGTAAAACAACCACGAAGTTGATTTCCCTTTCAGAGGGAATACCTTTGGTGGACGAGTGGGCAAAAGAGTATCTAAACAGTAAAGAGATTTTAGCACAGATTAAAACCTCAACCGCGACCATTACCACGGCTGGAACACAAGGTTTAGGCTTTATTAAAAATATCTTTTTTGTCATTGTCTTTTACTTTATGTTAAATATTTATGCCGATAGACTTTTTGCGTTTATTACCTCTTTTTTACCTCTAAAAAATGAAGAGGGAAATAAAATATTAAAAGAGATTTCTTCAACCATGGAGATTGTTTTTTACTCCATTATTGTAACAGCTATTTTTGAGGGATTTCTTTTTGGTATTCTCATCTCTTCTTTGGGGTTTAATGGTCTGCTTTTTGGAACTATCTATGGTTTTGCCTCACTCATACCTTTTGTAGGGGGTGCTTTGGTTTGGATGCCTGTTTCACTCTATGCATGGAGTGAATTGGACTCTACCTCTGCAATTGTGATTGCCTTGTACTCCATTATCATCATCTCTATTGTTGCGGATACCTTTGTGAAACCGATGATTATTCGTTATATTAAAGTGAATGTTCTGCAAAGTCCTGCACGGATTAATGAATTGATTATTTTCTTCTCCATTGTCGCAGGTATGAGTTCTTATGGTTTTTGGGGTATGATTTTAGGTCCTGCTATTACCTCATTTTTAATTGCTATTTCAAGGATTTATATTGACCTTTATGGAAAAGGAGAACAATAGTGATGAATATGAAAATAATTAAAGCCATCTCAACGGTGGCATCCATGGTTTTACTTTTTCTACTCATAACATTTTCAATAGCATTAATTGATCTGGGAAAAGAGACCAAAGTCTATAAAGTAGATTATAAAGAGTTACACTCTGTCAAATATGGCATGTTTAATTCTGATATTTGGACGATGAAAATTTTGAATATTGTGGATGATAAGATTAATAATTTTGAGATTAATCTTGAAAATCGTAGCACAATAGAGGACTATGTTAGCTCTGTCATTGATACTCTCATCTCTGAAACAGAACGGATGTTAAAGGAACAAAATAAGGGAGGAGAGGGGCTTTTAGAGACCCTTATTGGCTCAACCAAACAGATGATAACCGATACCATCATTGACTTTAAAGCACTCCACGCACGAGTGCCTGAGTTTACAACAATGATTATGAACGAGATTGAGAAACCTGAAAACCAAGCGATGACAAAGCATGTTATTCGAGAGAAACTTAAAGAGTTTATGCAAAAGGAGTTTGAAAAGAGTACCGATATGAGTGCCTATAATGCCTTACTTCAGAAGTATAATAGCGATGACTTAAAAGAGTGTAGCATACTTTTA
>JALSHP010000362.1 GCA_026982175.1 Campylobacteraceae bacterium | reverse complement strand
TATTTTTATTCACCGAGCAGAACTGATGAGATTTTCAACCGTGGCTTCATTTAAAAAGCTTGAAGGCTTTGAGTATGTTGATATGGAGCTGAAGAAAATACGTAACACTACAGCCCAAAGTCTAAGAGATAAGGATTATCAATAATGTACAACAAAAAAAAAGAACGACTCTATGTCACCGAACTACTAGAAGATCCTTCCGTAAGCTACCCTGCTTATTATGTTTTAAGCCACTCCATGCTCAAAAATGAGATGCTACACTATGCCTTAATTGTGCTACACTCATTGGACTTTGAACACTATGAGCAGCCTAGTAACTATGAAGATATTTTTGCCATGTTTTCAGGAGGAATGTACCCTATCTACAAAGAGATGTATGTGGTAGGTTATTTTGGAGGAAAGATGATGTACCTTGAAAGTGCAGGATGGAAAGGAATGCCTTGCACCCAAGATGTGTTTAAAATGGAGAATTGGATGGTTTGTTAATTTAAAGGAGTCTAATTTTATAGGTTCTTAAAAGCTTTTTGATTATGATGACACACAAAGGAACTCAATGATAATCAATAAGTTAACAAAAATACTACAACTACTCATACTCTCTACGACACTCTCGTTTTCAAATGCCATTCCCCCTGAACTGGAGATGGAGATTTCAGACATACCCTTAAATCCAAACAGTTATAGTATTCACATACAATCAGTTCATGCCTCCACACCCCTTGTCTCTTGGCAAACACATCGACAGCGTACCCCTGCTTCGGTTATTAAACTCTTGACCACCTACTCCTCTCTACTCAAACTTGGATTTGATTATCAGTGGGAAACAAAATTTTACCATACAGGTCAAATTAAAAATGGAATACTCTATGGTGATTTATATGTGAAAGCTTCAGGAGATCCTGTGTTGGAGACCAATGATGTCTATGAGATTGTCTCACACATCAAATCCGCAGGTATTAGAAAAATTAAAGGTAATATTATTATTGACCGAAGCATTTTTAAGGTTGCACGTAAAAATAATTCTGGCTTTGATGAAAATGTTTACAGCCCCTACAATGCAATGCCTGATGCCATTATGTTCAATAAAAGACAAAGTACCATCTGCATCACACCCCGTTCAAAAAGAGCTAAAGTAACCAAAGATGTTCCTGACCAAAGTTATCAAGTTGTCAATAAATTACGCATGGTCAATGGCTCATGTAGAGGAAGTCGTGCATGGCCTAAAGTTAACATTAAAACCAATAATTCTGGGCGTTCTACCCTCTTTTTAACAGGTAAACTCTCCAAACGTTGTGGAGAGCGAAAAGTGTGTAAAGTTATCTCTATGCCTCATCGTGCTTTTTATTATGCTTTAAAAAACATCTTAAAAAATGAAGGCCTTGCTTTTGCTGGAACATTAAAATTAAAAAAAGTACCCAAAAAAGCAAAATATCTTTTCTCTCACTACTCTGATAGTTTAGAGTCCATCATCTCAACCATTGCCAAAAAATCAGATAACTTAATGGCAAGACAAGTAATGCTTACACTTGGAGCAACACAATTTTCACCACCTAGTACACTCTATAAAAGTCGTAAAGCTGTTAAAAGCATCTTAAATAAATACCATATTTTAGAGCAAGGTAAAATCTATATTGATAACGGTTCAGGGCTTTCACGTCGTGCGAAACTAACGGCAAAATCTTTGGCAAATCTTCTTGAACATGGCTACAAAAACTATGGACAACGCTGGATGAACACCCTCTCCATTGCAGGGATTGATGGTACAATAAGACGACGCTTTCAAAATTCTTCTGTTTATGGTAGAGCTTGGATGAAAACAGGAACCATTAAAAAAGTAAAAAACATTGCAGGATATGTCCAAGGGGCTTCGGGAGAACTTTATGTGGTCGTAGTATTGGTAAATGACAGCTATTCGCGTAAATATGGGGCCAAATTTGCCAACAGGGTCATTGAATGGGTAGCCAACACACTTTAATGTCTCACAAAAAAGTAGCCGTCATCATCGCAGGGGGAAAAAGTTCACGGATGCAAAAAGACAAAGCACTTTTGCCCTTTGGGGGCTATGCTTCTTTAGCAGAATATCAATATAGACGACTATCTAAAATTTTCTCTAAAGTCTATCTCTCTTCTAAAGAGAATAAGTTTGATTTTGAAGTAGAGATTATTGAAGATATAGAGAGTGTCTCCTCACCATTAGTGGCATTGGTCTCCATCTTTGAAACTTTAGAAATAGATGAAGTTTTTGTGCTTAGTGTCGATGCCCCATTTGTTACCCAAGCGATAATAGAAAAACTTTATACTGAAAAAAATGAAACTTTTGATGTTATTGTGGCAAAATCATCCCATGGCATTGAGCCTCTTTGTGCCATTTATCAGCGAACTTTTTTACCAAAAGCCAAAATAGCACTAAAAGAGAATCAACACCGTTTACAAAGACTCTTAGCCAAACTAGAAGTAAAAGAGATTGAATTTAAAGCGTCAAAATATTTTATGAACTTAAACTACCCTAATGAGTATGAAGAAGCCAAAAAGTTACTGCCAAACTAAATTAAGTACCTGACCAATATTAGTTTCAATTTTAATAAAATGTTTTTGCATTAGATTTGTGCTTAGATAGACGAAGGACTAGCCTTAGTTAATTCGAGTCTCTCTAAGTGCAAAGATGATGCAAAAACATTTTACCCAAAGGGCGTAAAGAGAAAGGCATATCTGCGTTGTTAGATTTTCTTGAATTAGCTAAGGCTAGTCCTGCAAAAATCTGCCTAGCATCTATACCTTTCTCTTTACGTTAAAATTTGAAATTAATATTGGTCAGGTACTTAAGTTCGCTCTTCTAACATCTTTTTCATCATCGCTTGGGTGAAAGTGACAAATTTATCAAAGAGTTCACTTCTGTATTTGTCTTTATGGTAAATCATATAAAAATGCCGTTTACATTCAAAATTACGCAATGGCACTTGGATTAATTTTCCATTTTTAACTTCTGTGCTAACGGCAATTTTAGAGATGCAAGTGAGACATTGATGGTTCATGAGTAGTGACTTAATCGACTCGGTATGTCCTAACTCTAAAAAGATATTAATGTGGTCAACTTTATCTTTTACATAGTCTAAAAAGACTTCACGTGTCCCTGAACCCTCTTCTCTTAGTACCCACTTTTTATCTTGAATGGTGTCAATAAAACATTCATTTTTAAGGCTTTCATCTGTTGTTACCACTACCAATTCATCAATGCCAATAATGCTTTTAATCACATCAGAATCATTCACAACCCCTTCAATGAATGCCACATCAAGCTCACCCTCTTTAATAAGGTCAACAATGTTTTTACTGTTTCCCTCTTTGAGTGCCACTTTGACATCGGGGTAGTTATTCATGTATGAGCAAATAATAGGAGGCATGAGGTAGTCAACAATGGTAGTACTCGCTCCGACACGTACCATTCCTTTGTTGACGGTGTTTTTAAACTCATACTCAATGTCGTTGATTTTTTTTAAAATAGGCGTAACCTCTTTTTCAAAAGCACGACCCATCTCATTGAGAACAAGTTTTTTGTTAATTCGGTCAAAAAGAGGGTTACCTAAGATTTTTTCTAACTCTTTAATTGCCATGGAGATAGCCGATTGACTAAGCCCCATTCCTTTAGCAACATTGGTAAGGTGACCTTCCTTAACAACATTTAAAAATATTTCAAGTTGACGTAGGGTGAGTTTATCTTTTTTATCTTTCATGTAACTATTATATCAAATAAATAGTTAATATTATGAATTATCATAAAAAAAACTTAACATCAAGTAAAAAGGTGGTGGTTAAACTAAATCAACCCCTTTTTCACCTTTGACCATCGCCCCAATAACATAAGCATCTGTATTGGCACAGATGGCTTCAACATTTTCACCCTCAACCACAAGTACCATTCCCACACCCATGTTAAAGGTTCTAAACATCTCCTCTTCATCAACATAATTAGCCATAAAGTCAAAAACAGGAAGTGTTTTAATGCTATCTTTAGCCACTTGGGCTCTCATTCCCTCTGGTAATACACGTGGTAAGTTCTCAACAATTCCCCCACCTGTAATGTGGGCAAGTGCCACAATTTTGTCGCGATTTTGCTTAAACTCTTTAACATAAATACGCGTTGGTTCAAGCAAGGTCTCGATGAGTGGCTTACCATTGAAGTCTGAATCTAAAGACATTCCTAGTTTATCAAAAAAGAGTTTTCTTACCAGTGAATAACCATTGGAGTGTACCCCAGAACTAGGAAGTGCTAAAATCACTTGCCCCTCTTTCACATTGGATACGGTATCCATCTGAGAACGCTCTGCAATCCCTACGGCAAACCCTGCTAAATCAAAGTCATCATTGCTGTACATACCTGGCATTTCAGCTGTTTCACCACCTACTAAAGAACATTCACTTCTTCTACAACCCTCAGCAATTCCTGCTACCACATCTTTGGCATTTTCAGGCACAAGTTTTCCTGTGGCATAATAATCCAAGAAAAACATCGGTGTTCCAAAGTTACAAATAAGGTCATTAACACACATGGCAACTAAGTCAATGCCCACGGTATCAAATTTATTTGATTCAATGGCAAGTTTTAGTTTTGTTCCCACGCCATCCGTTGCTGAAAGAATAACAGGTTCTTTGTATCCAGTAGGCAGTGCATACGCTCCTGCAAATGAACCAATGCCTCCTATGACGTTCTTATCAAAGGTCGATTTTACATCGGCTTTAATTGCCTCTACGAAATTGTTTCCTGCGTCTATATCGACTCCAGCATCTTTATATGAAATGTTTGCCATTGTTTGTCCTAAAGTTATGATTAAAATAATTATCGCATTATAGCAAAGATTAACTTTTAAGGGTTATTTATGGTAAGAGGTTCACGCTAATTCAATTAACATAAAATTAACGTATGATTATTTTTTCCCTTTTTGATTAGGGTTCATCTGTTTACCTCTATTACCATTTACTTTTCCATTTGCTTTGTTATTTCCAGAGGTACCTTTATTTGAGTTCTTTTGATTTGCTTTATGATTGTCATTCGCCATAATTATTCCTTTTATAGTTGTGTTTTAAATAAGCCTTTTACAGCATAAAATTATTGTTCAGAAGGGTAATCCCCCCTATCTTCTCCTAAGTTTTCATCTATTTTAGATGGAGTTTTTATAGGAGTTCAAGGTTTTTAATTAAAACTTTTTTCTTACTCATGGTAGCTTCCCTTTCATTATTGGATTTCTCAACTTATTTTGGTTAAGATAATAAAAGTATAGCAATACAGTAAGGGACAAATGGGGACAAAAATGACAGAATCAGAAAAGAAACAAAAAGAATTAAAAGATTTAATCAAAAAAATTGGATTTACACAAAATAAATTTGCACAATATTTTTATAATGAAACCGAAAGTGAAAATGAAGTAGAAACAAAACAGTTTCAAGAAAAATTTAAAAAACAATTACATCGTAAAACAACTGACATTGAAATTATTGATACATATTTAAAGTTTCTAGTGGAATTACCAGCGTTTGCAAAGTTAAACGATATTAAACCTAACTATATTGCAAATAATAATTTCAGTGATATATTCAACAAACGAATGAAAAAAATATCGGAGAGTATAACAAAAAGCTTAGAAAATGAATTCTAATTTATCTCACTAGTACATACTTTTAAATTCTCTTCAAACTTATCAAGTAAATAATTTTCTTCAAGTGTATAATATCTTGGAGTAGTAGATTCCAATTTTTGAAGAGTACAAATACAAATTTTTTCTTTTTTTAAATAATTTGTTTCACTTATAACTCTTGTATCAGAATCAATACAACCTTTTAAAATATGATATTCTTTTTGTAAAGGATGATTTATTGAAGATATTAAAGGAGGATAGTTTTTTTCAACAATGTCATCAATATGATGTCCTATAACTCCACCAACAATAAGTGCCATAAGAATAGTTGTAAGGTTATCTTTATTCATAATAAGACCTTACTAAAAGATAAAGAGTAAAGTAGTAATAAATTGAATAGACAAATAAACCCATAGCTATTAGCACTTCATCTAAATTATAAATAATTTCCCCAATATCATCAACTATCAAAATAAGCATAATAAATATCCAAAATTTTTTTGAAAAAAAATCTTTATTGTATAAATAACTATGAATACCTAAAAGCCCAATTCCATACAGTAAAAATATAAAAATATCATATAAAGTAGAAAAAATATTTTCACTTTTATCTTGCATGCTATTTATTTCAGAAGAAATATCATTTATCGAAAGTGAGAAAAAATAACTACTTGTTATATTATCAGAAGAGATAATAAGGAAAAATCCTATTAAAAAATAAGGAAGTACATATAATAAGTAAAATATTACTTTTTCTAATCTTAAAATCCAAACCATATCATTCCTTATTAATTACCTACTATATCCTTGGTATATTAAAAGAGATTTAAATCTCTTTCTAAAACATATAAAATTAACTGTTTAATTTACGTCCAAGTTTCTCTTCAACAGCATTTACTTTATTGCCTAAACGACCCATAGCCCCTTTTCGCCAATCTATCTTAATGCTAGAGTAAACACGCCCACAATCGGTTTGTAGCTCTTCGTAAGCCTGATTAATAACATTCATGACTTCAGCGACGGTTTCGCCTTCGATAATGGTTCCCATTGGGGTAAGTTGATAGGGTAAACCTGATTTGTCCACGATGTCTAAAACACGTGCGACAAAGGCACTTTTACTTTGGGTGGCTTCGGTTGGGAACATTGAAAATTCTACTAATGCTGACATTGATAATCCTTAAGTTTAATTAGCGAATCATACACAAAATGGCGTTTATTTATGATAAAATAAGAGAATATATTTAAGGAGGCTTCTAAATGTTAAATATTCACAGATTATCTATGCTTATGCTCTTACTTTTTACGCTAATATTGACAGCTTGTGGGAACAAAGATAAAGAGCTAAAAGAAGAGAAAAAAGTACTCCTAAAAGGAAAACCCAGTGACAGTAGTTACTATTTGGCACAAGATTTTTTTGATAAAGGTGACTATAGCAGTGCCTTAGAGTTTCATCACAAACAACTTCAAGAGGATTTAAAGTATTACCCAGAAGTAAGCTTAGAGATTGCCTTAGATTACAATAATATTGGGCTTGATTATGATGAATTAAAGAACTATGAAAAAGCCTTAGAGTTCTACTTAAAAACCATGAAGATAGATGAGCAAACCCTAGAGCAAAACAGTACCGAACGCTCTACTACTTACTACAATGTCGCCAACTCCTATTTTTCACTTAATCAATACGAGAATGCCATTAAATATTATTTAAAAGCCTTAAAAATAGATATTTATGCCTTAAGTGAGACACATGAAGATGTATGGGCAGAGCATGAGAAGTTAGCCATGAGTTATGAAAAAATAGGTAAAAAGCAAATGGCAATAAGCTATTGGCAAAAGAGTTTAAGCTATCAAACCTCTTTATATGGTCAATATAGCCAAGAAAGTAATGAGACAAGAGAGAAAATTGATGCTTTAAAAAAGAGTATGCGTCAAAAAAATGTAACTTCCCGAGATGAAAAAGATTAAATAAAGAGAACTTATGACCATAACCCAAATAGAAGAAAATGTAAGCCAATTAGCAAATAATCTAAACCAAGAACAATTTATATTTGATTTTCTTCTAGCTTATGGCGAACCCAAAGCGACCATTGCACGGCTTAAAAAGAGTGAACTCAATCAGCTCGAAAAAAAAGCAGAACTAACCCACCGAAAAAAGCTCTTTTTTAAAGTGGCTACGAAACATCTTCACTCTTTACTAGAAGATTCAAAAGAGGCGTTTGCTAAACAAAAAACAAAACCTAGATTTATAATCATTACAGACTATGAAACTTTTTTGGCGTATGATACCAAAACTACGGATAGCTTGGATATAAAGTTTCAAGAGCTAAGTAAGCATTATGATTTCTTTTTACCTTTAGCAGGAATGGAAAAAGCACTACACCAAGAAGAGAACATTGCAGATGTGAAAGCTTCGGCTAAACTGGCTAAACTCTACGATGAGATACTTAAAACCAATGAAGCAAACAACAGTGAAGAGGTTCATGCTCTTAACATTTTTCTTACACGGCTTCTTTTTTGTTATTTTGCAGAAGACACCAACATCTTTAGCGACAACCAATTTACCAATGCCATCGCTTCGCATACACAAACAGATGGTTCAGATGTAGATGTTTATCTCTGTAGACTTTTTGAAGTTTTTAACAGTGAAAAAAGAGATGAAAATCTACCCCAATATCTAAAAGATTTTCCCTATGTTAATGGTGGGCTTTTTGCTCAATATTATCCTATTCCAAACTTCACTACAAAATCAAGGTCTATACTCATAGAGATAGGAAAACTTGATTGGTCACAGATAAATCCTGATATTTTTGGCTCAATGATTCAAGCCGTCATAACCCCCGAACATCGTGGTGGCATGGGAATGCACTACACCTCTGTACCAAACATCATGAAAGTAATCCAACCTCTTTTTTTAGATGAGCTTTATGAGGAGTTTGAAAAAATTAAAAACAACAAACGAAAGCTACAAAGCCTCATAGTACGCATTAGCAATCTAAAAATATTTGACCCTGCTTGTGGGTCGGGTAACTTTTTGATTATTGCCTACAAAGAGCTTCGACTTTTAGAGATGAAAATATTTAAACAGATAGACATTTTAGCCAAACAAAAAAGCTTTGTCTTTTCAGAGATACGTCTTGCCCAATTTTACGGCATAGAACTAGACGATTTCGCCCACGAAGTAGCCAAACTCTCCCTATGGTTAGCCGAACATCAAATGAACTTAGAGTTTTTCAAAGAGTTCGGAAGAACAAGCCCCTCTCTACCTCTACAAAATGGAGGAAACATCGTTCATGGCAACGCCACACGCTTAAACTGGGAAGAGGTTTGTCCAAAAGAGGAGGGAGATGAGATTTATATTTTAGGAAATCCTCCTTATTTGGGTTCAAGTATGCAAAACAGAGAACAAAAAG
>JALSHP010000361.1 GCA_026982175.1 Campylobacteraceae bacterium | reverse complement strand
AATTGGGATTACAGGGGTAGTTCTAAGTAAATTTGATGGTGACTCCAAAGGGGGAGTTGCTATGGGTATTGCTCATCAAGTGGGTGTTCCATTACGTTTCATTGGGGCAGGGGAGAAGATGCCTGATTTGGAACAGTTTATTCCAGAGAGAATTGTCTCTCGTCTGATGGGAGCTGGAGATTTAGAATCTTTAGCAGAAAGAACGGCAAATATTATTGATGAAAAACAAGCCAAACAACTCTCTAAAAAGATTAAAAAAGGGAAGTTTAACTTTAATGACTTTTTAGAACAGATGGAGTCTATGAAGAAACTTGGTTCTATGAAGTCCATTATGGGCATGATTCCAGGCATGGGTGCGATGGCAAAACAGATTGGGGATATGGATTTAGAAAACTCTGAAGAGATGAAGCAGATAAGAGCTTTAATCTCCTCTATGACCCCTAAAGAGCGTGAAAACCCAGACCTACTGAACAATACACGAAAACGAAGACTCGCCGCTGGTGCAGGAATGTCTCAAATGCATGTGAACCGTGTCTTAAAGCAGTTTAAAAATGCAGGGAAAATGGCAAAACAGCTCTCTGGAAAAGGGGGCATGAAACAGATGCAAGATATGATGAAACAAGCACAAGGTGGGGGAATTCCACGATAGCGTCTCTTTCAAGTTTTATCTAATGCAAAATTAGATAAAATTCGCTTTTATTTATAGCGTTGATGAGTGTTCTCTCATTAAGAACAGTTGTCAGTGCTAGTATGGTAGTTGTTTTCAGCAGACAACTCACGTGACAGGTCACGTTTTGGATTAGTTACCCAGATGCTGAAATATTATAGTAAAATTCAAGGATAGATATGACAACAATTAGACTTACAAGAATGGGTAGAAAAAAAATGCCATTTTACAGAATCGTAGTAACAGACAGCAGAAAAAGAAGAGATGGTGGTTGGATTGAATCAATTGGTCACTACAATCCCATGATTAAAGAAGACAACTTAACTGTTGATTCTGAAAGATTGGATTACTGGATTGGTGTTGGTGCTCAAATGAGTGACAGAGTTAAAAAAATTACAGGTAAATAGTTAGCATGGTTACAGATTTCGTCGCTGAATATGCCAAATTGTTAGTGAGTCACCCAGAAGATATTGCCGTTTCGGTAAAAAACTTGGAAGAGAACTACAATGAGATTACCATCGTTGCCAATGGAGATGATGTTGGTAAACTTATTGGTAAAGAGGGACGAATGATTAACTCAATTAAGACGGTCATCTCTGGTTGTAAAGCCAAAGGTGGTACTAATTACCGTGTTAATGTTGAATCAAAATAGTTTTAATGTCACAAAATAAACGTTTTTTTATTGCCCAAGTTGGTAAAACCCATGGCTTATATGGAGATTTAAAACTTCATATACATACCGATTTTCCAGAGCAATTTCAAGTGGGTTATACCTTTGAAACCTCTTCAGGGAAATTGGAGATTTTGAAAATCAATCTTGAACGAGGGATTGTCTGTTTTAAAGGGTATGAGGGGATTGATTATGCTAAAAAGCTAACCAATACCAAAATTTATGCCTCTTTAGAGGAGACCAAAGAGCGATGCAAACTAGAAGAGGGTGAACACTTTTGGTTTGAGATTGAGCGTTGTGATGTTGAAGAAGATGGTGTGATACTTGGTAAGATTGCGGAGATGCAACGTTTGGCTGAAGTGAACTATATGTTCATTGAGACAGATGAAGCCTTAGTTAAAGAGGGTTTCGCCAGTACATTTTTAGTGCCATATATTGAGAGATATGTGCTTAAAACTGATGTTGAGAAACAATTGGTGCTAACTAAAGATGCTAAAGAAATTCTTGAAGCTTCGTAGGGTGCATTTTAATGCACCATCATGTACCCAAAGGTCAAGATGAAATTTAGTTTTATGACCCTTTTCCCTAAAATTGTTGAGGGGTACTTTTCGGACTCTATTCTGTCTCGAGCAATAGAATCTAAGTTAATGTCGGTTGACTTTTATAATCCTCGTGATTATACGAACAATAAACATATGAAAGTAGATGAACCAATGATAGGTGGAGGTGCAGGGATGTTAATGACACCTCAACCTCTCTTTGACACAGTTAAAGCCATTAAAGAGAAATCTTCTAAAGCTTATGTGATTGTGGCAACCCCTGTGGGAAAACCTTTTAGACAAAATGATGCAAAACGATTGGCTTCAAAAGAGCATATTGTTTTTGTGTCGGGTCGTTATGAAGGCTTAGATGAACGTTTTATTGAAGAGGCAGATGAACTATTTTCTGTTGGAGATTTCATCTTAACGGGAGGTGAATTGCCTTCGTTGATGATGTGTGATGCGATTGCTAGAAATGTTAAGGGTGTTTTAGGAAATTCAGACTCTTTAAGTGTTGAGAGTTTTGAAGAAGATTTACTAGAAGCCCCCTCATTTTCTAAGCCAAAGGTCTATAATGATATTGGAGTTCCCCAAGAGTTTTTAAAGGGAAATCACGGTAAAATTTCGGACTTAAAAAGTGCTATGGCTAAATGTAAGACAAAATACTTTAGACCAACCATGCACCAAAAGCTCAAATGAGCAATGAATTTATAAGGTGATACGATGAGAAATAAATATATTGAAAGCTTTGAACAAGCACAATTAGAAAACAAATCTGTTCCAGAATTTAGAGCAGGAGATACTGTAAGAGTTCACGTAACGATTAAAGAAGGTTCAAAAACAAGAGTACAAGCTTTTGAAGGACTTTGTATTGCAATTAGAGGTCAAGGTACAGGACGTACAATGATGATTAGAAAAATTGGAGCCAACTCTGTTGGTGTTGAGAGAATTTTCCCAATCTACTCTGATTCAATTGAAAACATTGAAGTACTTAGACGTGGTAGAGTTAGACGTGCTAAACTTTTCTACCTTAGAGCATTAAAAGGTAAAAAAGCTAGAATTAAAGAGCTTAGAAGAAAATAAGCTTCTCTTTTCTCAAACTCCTTATGAGAGGTTTCAACCTCTCATTCCTCTTTTTAACTTCCACCTGATTACATTTACAATTTTTTGTTATAATTCTCCTAATAATTTATAAGGAATTTTTGTGGGCTTTTTAGAAAAGATTTTTGATCGTGTTTTACTTGTTTTTCAATTTATTTTAGTTTTTCTTTTCATACTTTTTGAAGAGATTATTTGGGAAGGGATTGCTAAGCCAATTTATGAGAAGATTGAATCTTTACATATTACCAAAAAGCTTGAGGGTAAAATTGAACATACGAATCGTTATTTGCTTTTAGCACTTTTTAGTACTTTGCTTTTAGGGGTTGAGGGAGCAGGGCTTTTAGCAGGGGTCTTTTTTATGCAGGGAAAAATTCTCTTTGGCTTACTCCTCTACATTGCTAAGATTCCTATTGCTGCCTTTGTCTTTTGGTTGTTTAAAGCATCGAAAGAAAAACTGCTTAGCTTTGCTTGGTTTAATTGGTGCTACTTAAAAGTTATGGCTGGATTTGAGTGGTTGAAAGAGCGTGAGTCATATAAAGAGATGATGGCTTACATGGCGACCATTAAAGCCACCATTAAAGCCAAATGGAAAGCAATTAAAGAGAAATATTTTAAAGAAGAGGGTGGCTTTATGAAAGAGTTAAAAGCCTTTTATGCTTATGTTAAAAATTTTAAGAAAAATATCAAAACTAAAGAAGAAGATAAAATAGAAAAAGAAGTAAAAATTAAAGAAGAAGTAAAAAATGACTAAATATGTATTGTTTGACACAGAGACCACAGGCAATCAAGCTGAAGATAAAATCATCCAAGTAGGTGCGATGGTTGTTGGGGCGAAAGGTGAGGTGGTGGTTTATGATGAGCTTTGTTCCTCCGAAGTTGCAATAAAGATAGAAGCAATGGAAGTTCATAACATTACCCCTGATGTTATAGAGGGCAAAGCCCCATTTAAAGCTACTAAATTTTGGAACGATTTGGCTGAATTTAATCATGAACACAACTATTTAATTGCCCATAATATCGCTTTTGATTTGGGTATGTTAAAAAAAGAGGGTTTTGAGAACAAGATGAAACTCATTGATACTTTACGTTGTTCTAAACATCTTTTCCCTGACTCTGCTTATCATCGTTTACAATATTTTAGATACTCACTAGAACTCTATAAAAAAGAGGAAGCAGAAGCCTCTAAACATAATATTGTTATTAAAGCCCATGATGCTATTGGGGATGTACTCGTAATGAAACTATTGCTCTCCGAATTGGTGGCTAAAGTAAAAGAGCAGTATGTAGGAGTTAATCCCATGGTTAAGCTAGAAGAGCTAACAAATACGCCTGTTATGATGAAGAGCTTTAAATTTGGTAAGTATAAGGGTGAACAGATAGAAGATATTGCTAGAAGTGATGCTGGTTATATCAAGTGGATGTTGAAATCTTTGGAGTTAGATGAAGATATGAAATACACGCTAGAGCGTCTTTTAGAAAATGTATAACTACATTTTCTAAAGGGCTGTGCTTTAGTCGCAGTGTCCCCCACCACAACAGCCACCACCGCCACCTGGTCGGTCATTACCTGCAATCACAAATTGACCTCTTTCTACTTCATGAGGGCTAAAGATATGTTTTTTACAAAACTCTTCATTCATTAGTTCAGATAGGGCATTGGAGTAAAGAATAGCATCATCTCGATTTTCAAAACTCTTCTCTTTTTTGTATTCGCTTTTTCTAAAACAGCCACATTCAAGTGCTACTTGTACATTAAACATTGGGTAAATCCTTTAAAATAATTGTTGTCTTGCTCAATATAACCATTGAACCTTAAGAATAGATATTAAGATTAATCCCAATCATCATCGTCATCATCTGGTGTTACAATTGTATGAATGACAATCTCATCACCTCTATCTTCTGCTTCAAAATAGTGTGTATGGCAAAACTCTTGGCTCATACGACACTCCAAGACTTTAGCTTGAAGTAGTGCCTCTGCTTTGGTTTCAAAAGTTTGGTTGTTTTCAAATCCAGACTTTTTAAAACATGAGCATTCCTTTTCTATGCGTACAGTGTACATTTATTTCCTTTATTTAGTAAAATTAATCTAACTCTTTAATGACAATAAAGTCACCATTTTCGTAAGAGTATACTTTTTTTGCTGCTTTGTCAATAATAATAGGTCTAATCCACTCATTTAAAATAAATGGTTTTGCCAATGAGTTTTCAACGGCTTTTCCTACAAGTTCTAATGGGGCTTCCATGAATGTTAATAAACGTACAGGCTCATGGTATGCTTTACCCTCTGTAAACACTGATTGTGTTGGTAGACCAATTTTTAAGTCAGAGTAGTTTCCGTTGTAAACCCCAATTTTAGAGACGACATTATGGTAAACCTTTGAACCTGCTCCATAGACTTTGTTGTCAACGGTTGAGAAGTAGTGTTCTAGGTTAATCCATTCACCAACAACTAAAGGACCGTCAAAAATACGGGTTAAGAGGTCGGCATTTTCATTGTCAATAGAGGCATCGTAAGAGTGCATAAACATTCGGTTTCCAAAGTCAACATGTTGCACGGACTCTCTAGGTCCTGCAAAAACACCTATGTTTCCTGCCAATCCCCACTCTGGTCTTGGTTCAGACCAATCCATGGTTTTCAAGAAGAGTTCTTCTTGTTTTGAACAGTTAGGTAAAACTTTTACACGCTCTTCTCGTGAATGAAGTGATGCCTCTTTAAAATCTTGTTGAACAGTGGCAAAGAGTTCTAACTCCTCTTCATTGAGAATATCAGTATCGTAAAAACTTATCTCATCGGTGGTGGTTGTATGAAAAGCTGGCATAAATTTGACATCACTAGGAATATCAATCCCTTTTGCTTTTAAAGCTTCACGTACTTCAGGTTTGTTGGCAATCATACAGACAGCACGGGTATTTGGTAGAGAGATACTCCCCCCACAAGCACCACAATCTAAAGCAGATTCAAAAGGGTTGTTGTCTGAAAGACTTCCATGCCCTACAATGGTGACAAATTTAGGGAAATCTTTAACCAAGCCTATCATGCTCAAAATGGTCTCAATATGTTGTACTTGTGCTTCTAAGGTAAATCCTACGCGTTGTAGCTTCTCTTTTTGCTCTGCATAATCAGTAGGATTAACTTTATAGGCATCTTTTAACTTCTCAATTAGTTTAGATGAAACCTCAACCGTGAGTTCTTCTCCTAAAATTAAATGTTTACAAAGAATCTCTATGCCATCGTCGTCAAGTATTGTATCAGACTGTGTTATGAGTACTTTATTAATAATATTTAGGTAGAGCTTTTTAAGATATTTTTCTATCTCTTCAGAGCTTAATTTGTCTAAAGTATATTTAGTTTTAGGCTTTGTAGGTTTTATTTTACTAAATATTTTTTTGGTTTTTTCTGGGAAAAATGTTTTTCCAAAAAGTTTAAGACTAAACATCCAACCAATGGCTTCAACCATAATATAAGGCGTATAAGGGTTGTTTTTTAAATCACTTAAAACTTTTTTACTGGTTTTAGCAATGTTTTTAGTATGGTTATACTCCTCATGCTCTTCACTTGGCACTTCAAATACAATGCTTTTTGGTTTCACAATGGCAGGAGCTAGGGCTAACATATTGGGTTTGTCAAACTCCACAAAATGTAGAGGTAAGCCTAAAAATCCACCTGCTCCAAAGGTTGTATATGCTCCTCTCTCTTCAATCTTTCTACGAATCACTTCTGAACGTACATCCAAACAGAAAATGGCAGTTGAAAGTGGTTTTTCATCGTAGCTATGTTGTGTTGTAAACTCATCTACATAACTTGTAATATAAGTGTCTTCTAACGACTTTAACCAGAGGTAGCCCTCTTCTTTTTTAATTAAAGAGGTTAATTTTGAAAACTCGACGAGCGTCATATCTAGGCAGGGTAGAGCCTCTTTTGCCAGTTGTACTTGTAGGGTATTAAGGTTTATTTGGTCTTGGATATAAGCGTCTAAAATCTCATCATAATCATTATGCTCTTCCATCATGTCATTGTATGCACCTGTAAGCTTACCTTTGGCTTGTAAGAGTTTTAAGATGGTACGTGCAGAGTTTTCATTGATATAGGTTTGCAGAATACGGAAATTATTAATCACCTCTGCACCAATATATTTCCACTCAAAATGCAACCTAATTGCCATGTAATCCATGAGTGAAGATGGACGCTGTTTTTGAGCCTCATAGCTACTGTCTTCTGACCGATATTTAATAAATCCAGCCCAACCATGTAGTTTGAGAATATGGGTTAAAAAATACTTTTCAGCATCTTTAATTTTGAGTTTTTTGAGCATTTTTTCGACATAAGAGGTAGCATCTCCGTTATGCTCAATATTCTCATAGAGTTTAAAGACTTCAAACATTCCGAGTTGTCTATCGGACATACTTAAGGTGGTTTGATCGTTATCTAAGAAACGTGAAATAAACTCAATGACATCTTTTTCAATAAGCTCTTTTTCGGTTGTGCCAAAAAGTGCATCATGAATCTCATAGAGGGTCATGTGTCGGGTTAACTCTTTGACCCACTTTTTTCGTCTATTATAGATAGAGTTCTCTTGAAGATGCTTATGAAGTTCTTGGTCAATCTTCGTTGTTTTTAATCTCTCATAATTTCTTAATCCATTCCATGTAGGGCTAATGTTGAGCATAAACTCTTTTGCTTCTGTTAAGTATGTTTCATAGCCATTTTCTTTTAGCACAGGAAGAATATTTTTCTCTAACGCTTCTGAGGAGATTTTACCCTCATTGTAAAAGTTGGCATAGTAACTCGGTTCCATATAGACCTTACCACCAAAAATGCTTTGTGCTTTGTCTAGACCCTCTTTGAAGTTTAAATCTTCAAAACCTTTTAAAGGGTTATGGTGAATAAATGCACCAATTGGCCAGTAGTGAGGGACGGTGTCTTTAACGGCATTTAATTTTTCTAATATACTCATGACAGTAACTCCTGAAATCCTAAAATGCTTAGGGTGATTAATATGATAAATATGGCGTAGTGAGATAATCTTTCTCTCAAGGTAAGGTCAATGTAGTGTACATTGGTATTGGGTTTACCAAATACGGTTTTTGCCATCACTTTAACTGCAATGAGAAAGTTTCCAAAAAAGATAATACCAACAATCAGATACCACAATAGATTAGGGGTAGAGGAGAGTATGGCATTAAAAAAAAGAATGGAGTTTGGAAACGGCGGATAGAGTGCCAACGTGGTTAAATAGACCGTTAAGAAAAAACCAGCAAATGGGGTTACAAGGGTAATTCCTGTAATGGGTTGATAGTTTGCTGAACCATAATTTTTTTCATAATATTTCGCCATAAGATAGAGACCAAATAGGCTTACTAAAAGTGAAATACCATAATAAATGCTCTCTTTAATACCAAAGAGTAAAACAGGTATGTTGAAGAACATAATATAGTAGCTTAACTTATAGAGATTGGTAGTCTTAGTCGCTTTATAGAGTGAAAAAAGAGCTGTTAATAGAAGCACAATAATCACAATGGTTGAAATCTCTGCTTGTGTCAAGATTAAAATAGCCATTCCTACTAGGACTAAGAGTGCAGAGGCTAAAAAAGTTTTTTCATATGAGAAATCTTTCCTCTTTTCCAGATAGAGATAATAGGGTACTCCTGAAAATAAAAACAGTAAAATAAAGTTTGTTAACATGTTCATTTCCTCCTAGAAAATTTTAAAATATTTGACATAGATATCAGAGATGTAACCCTCTTTTGCCAGGAACTTATAGTATCGCCATTTGGTTTTGTTTGGTGTGTTATTGCCTATAGGTACATTGACATTGTGTTGTTTATAGGTAAACAGTAATCCAATAGCAATGATGAAAATTAACATGAAAATTGACATCATAATGCTTACATTTTCAGTGGCAACTTCAAAAAAACGTTTTCCATATTCCCCATATAAATAATGCTCTAAGGTTAAGCCTACAAATTCATAGGTAAAGAGAACCAATACAAATGAGCCAATGAGTGCAAAAACAACTTTGAATGAGTTGGCTTTGTTGACTTCAAAAAAGGACAAGAAGAGTTGTGTTCCTGTGAGCCATGCAAAGGCTAAAATCATAATAGAAGCATCAAAGATAAGCTCTC
>JALSHP010000360.1 GCA_026982175.1 Campylobacteraceae bacterium | reverse complement strand
AAAGCAAAAAAACAAACACCCAAAGAGGGAATTTGTTCCCAAAGATAATCTTTACCTTTGAGTCTGTTTTTCTAAGTGTTTAAAACCCATACTTAGCATTCAAATAAACATAACGCCCAGGTTCATTCATGAGCATGGTGTTCCCTCCATCGGTCATTAAGATTAGGTCTTTGTAGGTGTTGGTGGTGGTGTAGGTTTTGTCAAATGCGTTGTCCACACCTAAGGTAAACTCTAAGCCATTGTCAAAGTTTCTGCTTGTTTTTAAATTGACAATGCCATAACCTGCTAAGTGTTGCTCTCCATTTTCTGCATCAATGTTACTCCATCTATCAGAGGCGATGAGTGAGAGTTCCACCATGCCGTTTTCATCGTAGTCATACTCAGCTGTAAGATTGAGCTTTAGAGGGGTAATCTCGGCTAAGTTTGTGCCTGTTTGTCCTGTGGTTTGGGTATCTTTTTGTCCTTTTTTGTAGGCAAGACCTGCTGAAAGATAAAGCTCATCTGTTGGCATATATGAACCACTTAGTTCTGCTCCATAAATGGTCGCATCAATGTTTTCAAAATTGTTCTTTTTGAGATTGGGGTTTCCATTGTAGTAGATGTAATCTTTGAGTTTAGAGTAGAAACTTTTTAGTTTAATTGTACCTGCATCAAACGATTTTTCAAGCCCAAGGTCGAGTTCATAGTTAGTGGTTTGGTTGAGGTTTGGATTACCGTTGATGCCTCCCTTTGGAGTGGTATTATAAAGCTCTCTAGCATCTGGTACACGGCTAGATTTTCCTAAACCTACAAAGTATTTGGTGTTATTGTTTAGATTATAGTTGGCAAAAACATTGGCAGAGAGGGCATTGTAACTTTTGTTTGGATTGGTTTTTGATGCTGTTTTAATGGAGGTGTCATCATATCTTGCACCCATCTCAATGTCAACTTTTCCCATACTCTTTTTAGACTTGACAAAAAGACCCACATTTTGCGTGTTAACATCGTCAATACTTTTGCCCATAGTTTTAACCATGCCTGTGCCGACATTGGTCATGTTGTATTGTCCATTCCAATTTCGTTGGCTACCATCAACTCCATAAGCAATGTTTTGACCAAAGGCATCAACAGAGTTTTTAATTTTTAAACCTGTCATTTCGGTAGTTAAAAAATGGGTCATATATTTTGTTTGTCCAGCTTTTCGGTATTTGGTACTCATAGGGTGTTCCACTTTGGAGTTGTAGAGTTGTAAATCTAACTTTTTAGAGTAAGAAGAGAGATTTTTAATGGCATACTTCACATTTAAAATATCAGAGTCATCATAAAGAGCGTCCATCTTACTAGAAGGGTAGAGTACATTGTCGCTTCGGTTGGCTGTGTAGCTAAGTTGAAGCTCTTGGTCAGGGGTGAAGTTTACAAAAACTTTTCCCATGTACATGGTTTTTTCAAAAGCGTCCATGTTTCTGTTATTGGGTGCGTAAACAAAAGGGTCATCTTTGGGGCTTTTGGTGGACGCTGTGTAATTTTCTAACTGCTCTGCAAAATTATTGCCATTGCCATCTAGGTACTGCTCACCTGTTTCGTTAGAAGCTGAAAATAAAACACGTACCTTATCTGTTCCTCCACTTATGGTTCCTGAAGCTTTTTTGTAGCCAAAAGAACCACCATTTAAAGAGAGGTCTCCGTGAAGCTCTTTGCTTGGTTTTTTGGTTTTGATTTTGACTGAACCACTTAAAACTCCAAACTCTTCCACATCAAAAGGACCCTCTTGCACCACAACATCAGAAATGGCATGGGTAACAACATGAGAAGTAGGAGGGTCCATTCGGTTGACACAAGCCCCATAGATTTTTGCCCCATCAATGGTGACGTTGATGTTGTCACGTTTTTGTCCACGTAAAATAATGTCATTGGCAATCCCACTACGCCGTATGAGTGAGATACTGGGTACATTTTTTTGTAAAGCATCAGCTAAGTCAGCTGATTTTAACTCTTCACCTGAAATATTTTTGACCACTTGGGTGGTGGCTTTTTCTGTGACGCTAATATCTTCTAGTAGCTCTTCAGCTTCTAAGGTGGCAATAACTGCCAAGGATAAGTAGATAACTTTTTTCATTTGTAACACCCTTTAATAATTGATTCTACCAATATTAGAAAAGAAGTGTTAATTTAGTGTTAAGTGTGCTGTATGTAGTTGTAATTATTTACCTGAGTTACATTTTCCAGCACCACATTTTCCTGAGGCACATTTTCCCTCACCACATTTTCCTCCACAAGGGGCTTTGTCTGAAAGTGTTGTTATGTTGGAGGTATGGGTGATGTTAATCGCTGAGAGTGTCATGGTAATGCTTGCTAAGATAACGATGGTTGCTAGTAGTAGTTTTTTCATATTATTTCCTTATGTTTTATCATAAAATAGTACTATGTTAATGTTAATTTAGTGTTAAACCGAACCTTGCTATGATGCTTTTATGAAAAAAGAGATGCTTGTGTTTATGTTAATGCTGTTATGTATGATGGGCTTTGTACTCTATGGCTTTATACGTGAAGAGATGACGTTAATTATCCCTAGCTTAATGGTCTTGGTGATGTTGCTGATTATTGGATTTATTTTTAGTAACTATATTTTGGAACGTAAATATAGAGTAGATGAAAATGTACTGCATTTAAGCAGAGAGATATTGCATGAGTTAGCCATTCCTCTTTCGACCATAGAAGCCAATACGCTGTTGTTAAAACGAAGGTGTGGTAAAGATGATAAGTCTTTAAAACGTTTGGCACGAATTGATGATGCTTCAAAGCGTTTACAGAGGCTTTATGATGAGTTGGTCTATAGTATTAAAAAAGAGATACAGAACATTGAGCGTGAGACCTTTGATGTGCTAAGCCTTGTTG
The DNA here is from genome assembly GCA_026982175.1 of Campylobacteraceae bacterium. Classification (GTDB taxonomy): domain Bacteria; phylum Campylobacterota; class Campylobacteria; order Campylobacterales; family Sulfurovaceae; genus UBA1140. The sequence continues at coordinate 6,335 of JALSHP010000360.1, read as the reverse complement.
AGGAACGTGTAGAGGTTATGCGTCTTTTTCAACGCAATAGATTTACCTTAAATTTAGAAAATACCAAAGTCACTGCTGATAAAATTGGTTTTGAGAAGATGCTTGATAATTTGTTGAATAATGCCATGAAATATTCACCCAAAGAGAGTGTGATAGAAGTTAGCTTAAGCCATAATATTTTAAGCATTCAAGATTATGGGGTGGGTATGGATGAGGTGACGTTAAAGCGAGTTTTTCGACGCTACTATCAAATTAAAGAAGCAAATAGTGGAGAGGGAATTGGATTGGCATTGGTGAAAGCCTATTGTGAAGAGGAGAAGATTGGATTAGAGATTAATTCATCTAAAGGTGTGGGGACAAGGATTGGCTTAAATTTAAATCAGATTCTTTTGCTATAATAACTCATCTGATTTCAAGGTTTTATGATGAAAAAAAATATTTTACTACTTTTTACAATGCTTTTTTTAGTCGCTTGTGAGACAGGTACACGTTATGATAAAAATGCAACAACGCAAAAAGTTCCTAAAAAAGAAATTTTGAGTGGGGTAGTAAAACATAATGATTTTGAAGTACTGCTAGAGGATGAAGAACCATTAGATGAAGAAGAACCATTGAATGATGTAGAAGCATGGATTGACCCAGAGGTAAAAGAAGCAGGTGAAACTAACGAGGAGGAGGTTCACTCTTTTTCTAACAGAGAAAGCGTAGAGGGCTTAGAGCTTAGAGCCATACGCACAGGAAAGCATGATGGGTATATGCGATTGGTTTTAGATGTTTACAATCATCAAAATATCGCCCAAGAGGTAGGTCATTATGATGCCAATTATTATCCAAGTAGAGATGAGATTAGTGTGATTTTACATGATTATCAAAAATTTTCTGCCTCTTTGCCCTCTTTTGCTAGAAATGAGATTATTGAGTCTATCCATTTTGACAAATATCCAAAAGATAGAGGGTTGAAATTTCATATTAAACTGCGTCAAAATGCTAAAGTAAAGATATTTGATTTGAAAAATCCTGCACGATTGGTTTTCGATATTAAAGCTATTTAGCTAGAATTCTGAAAAATATTAGGATTTATAATGGATAAAATTAGCATATGGCACAACCCAAGATGTTCAAAATCAAGAGACTCTTTTAAGCTTTTAGAAGAGCAAGGCTTAGAGGCTGAAGTGGTTAAATATTTGGAGAATGTACCTACCAAAGAGGAGCTTCAAAAGATGCTTGAAATGTTAGGAATGAACTCTGCACAAGAGCTTATGCGAAAAAAAGAGGCTATCTATAAAGAGTTAAACCTTAAAGAGGAAACATCAGAAGATGTGTTGCTTGAAGCGATGATAAATAACCCAAAATTAATTGAAAGACCCATTGTGATTAAAGGTGATAAAGCTGTTGTTGGTCGTCCAATTGAGAAAGTGATAGAGCTTCTAGCTTAAATTCCCCCTAAATTACCACACAATAAGCAAATTTATAGTTTATTTTTGTTACCATTCGCGACCTAAATCAAAATTTAGTGTAAATCTACGTGAAGAATTTTTATATAATTCGCACTGATTATATAAGAGTTGGTTGGATAATGGTTTCTTTGAAGTAACTTTCATCGAAGTGATTTTCATCCAACCATCAAACGCGTATAGGTGCAAAAACAGACTATAGGAGTAACCCATGAAGGTTAGACCATCAGTAAAAAAAATGTGTGACGACTGCAAGATAATCAAGCGAAAAGGTATCGTAAGAATTATCTGTAAGAATCCTAAACATAAACAAAGACAAGGATAAGCATGGCACGTATATCAGGTGTTGATTTACCAAAGAAAAAGAGAATTGAGTATGGACTAACGTATATTTACGGTATTGGTCTTCATACTTCAAGAAAAATTCTTGATGCAACAGGTGTTGATTATAACACTAGAGTTTTCGAGTTAACAGATGCACAAGCAGCGGCAATCCGTAACGAAATTCAAGCAAACTTTATGGTTGAGGGAGATCTTCGTAAGAAAGTAACTCTTGACATTAAAGCACTTATGGACTTAGGTTCATACAGAGGTTTAAGACATAGACGTGGTCTTCCATGTAGAGGTCAAAAAACCAAAACAAATGCTAGAACTCGTAAGGGTAAAAGAAAAACTGTTGGCGCAGCATAAGCGAGGATTAATTAATGGCTAAGAAAAAAGCAAAAAAGAATATTGCTAAAGGTGTTGTGTACGTAGCAGCTACTTTTAACAATACAGTAATTACAGTTACTGATGAAATGGGTAACGTTCTTGCATGGAGTTCTGCTGGTTCTTTAGGATTTAAAGGTTCTAAAAAATCAACTCCTTTTGCAGCAACTGAAGCGGTAACTGATGCAATGCAAAAAGCAATGGAACACGGAATCAAAGAGGTTGGAATTAAAGTTCAAGGACCTGGTTCTGGTAGAGATACTGCTGTAAAAGCAATTGGTGCAACAGAGGGAATTAGAGTTTCTTGGTTAAAAGATATTACTCCACTTCCTCATAATGGTTGTCGTCCTCCTAAGCAGAGAAGAGTTTAATCACTTTTTGTGATTATATTCATATTTAATAGAATAATTAAAGGTATTACAAATGGCAAGATATAGAGGTCCAGTTGAAAAACTAGAGCGAAGACTTGGTGTTGATCTCGGCTTAAAAGGTGAGAGAAGACTTGCAGGAAAATCAGCTTTAGAAAAAAGACCATACCCACCAGGGCAACATGGTCAAAGAAGAACAAAGTTAAGTGAATATGGTGAACAACTTCAAGAGAAGCAAAAAGCCAAATTTATGTATGGTGTATCTGAAAAACAATTTAGAGCATTGTTTGCAGAAGCAAAAAGACAAGAGGGGAATACAGGGGCAATTCTTATTCAACTTCTTGAGCAGAGACTTGATAATGTAGTTTACAGAATGGGTTTTGCAACGACTAGAAGATTTGCTAGACAACTTACAAACCATGGACATATTCTTGTAGATGGTAAGCGAGTTGACATTCCATCTTTTAGAGTTAAACCTGGTCAAAAAATTGAGATTAGAGAAAAATCTAAAGCCAATCCACAAGTGGTAAGAGCAATGGAATTAACCAATCAAACAGGTATGGTTGAGTGGGTAGATGTTGAAAAAGAGAAACTTTTTGGACTTTTCACAAGAGTTCCAAACAGAGATGAAATCTCAATTCCAGTAGAAGAGCGTTTAATCGTAGAACTTTACTCTAAGTAGCAATTAGTTAAAAAAGGCAAAGAATGAAAAAAATTAAAGTAGCACCATCACTTCCAGAAAACGTAGAAGTAAACGAATTGGGCGAAAACAGATCTGAAGTTATTGCCTACCCTTTTGAAAGTGGATATGCAATTACATTAGCACACCCACTTAGAAGACTTATTTTAGGTTCTTCTGTAGGGTATGCCCCAATCTCAATTAAGATTGAGGGTGCAGCACATGAGTTTGATTCTGTTCGTGGTATGCATGAAGATGTTGCTGTATTTATTATTAACCTTAAAAACATTCGTTTTAAACTTGCCGAAGGTGTTGAGAGATTAGAAGTCTCTTATAGCTTTGCTGGACCAAGAGAGATTACCGCTGCTGACTTAGTCAATGATGATGTAGAGATTGTTAACCCTGATGCTTTTTTAGCAACACTTAACGAAGATGCACTGTTAAACTTTACCGTAGTAATTGCTCAAGGTTTAGGTTATGTTCAGAGTGAAGATTTAAGAGATGACGTTGAATCTGACAGCATCGCTTTAGATGCTTTCTTTACGCCTGTAAAAAAAGCAAACTATGACATTCAAAATGTTTTAGTTGAAGACAACCCTAACTATGAAAAAATTGTTTTTGATATAGAGACAGATGGTCAAGTGACCCCTGTTGATGCATTTACAAATGCTTTAGAGACAATGTACAAACAACTTTCAGTCTTTAATGGTGTGCTTGATGTTGAAATCAATGCTACACCAATTAAACGTTCAAATGATGACTCTGAGATTAAAGCGTATCTTGAACCTATTGAATCTTTAGGTTTATCGGCACGTTCATTTAACTCATTGGATAGAGCGGGAATGAAAGTGGTTGGAGAGTTAGTTCTTATGACCACAACAGAGATTAAAAACATTAAAAATCTTGGTAAAAAATCATTAGATGAGATTGCTGAGTGTTTAGAAAATCTTGGTTATGGTGAAGATTTTGAATTGGCAGACAGTGTAAGAGTAAATCTTATTAAAAAAATTGAGCAGATTAAAGAATCATAAGCTCTCAACAAAGGAACATAGATGAGACATAAACATGGATATCGTAAGCTTAGCAGAACTTCTGCACACAGAGCTGCGTTGTTAAAAAACCTTTCTATTGCTCTTATTAAATATGGTAAGATGGAAACAACTTTACCAAAAGCAAAAGAGCTTAGTAGATATTTTGAAAAACTTATTACTAAAGGTTTAAGTGGAGAAAATGCTCATAGAGCAGTATTCGCACTTTTACAAGACAAAGAGTGTACCAACAAATTAGTAACAGAAATTTCTCCAGAATATGCTGAGAGAAATGGTGGATACACTAGAATTATCAAAACACGTATGAGACGTGGTGATGCCGCACCAATGGCAATTATCGAACTCGTATAATTACTTTTATTTTGAGGAGTATCTACTCCTCAAACCCCTTTTCTCCTTAATTTCTTCTCTTTTTATATAAAATAATTTAAAATATATAATTAGTTTTTATTTTTAATAAAAATTTAATAATTACTCCATTATAATACAATTTCAAAACAAAAATATTATTATAATAAAGGAAAAAATATGCAAAAACTTATTAAAAAAACATTTAAATTTTTATTTTATAGAAGTGAACAAAAACTAGCAACTATTGAATTACCATTGCAAAAACTCTAATATAAGAACGTTAAGCAGTACGCTTCTTTTTAAAACGTAAAAATCTCTTTTTACGTTTAACTTTCTCATCTTTTATTGCATCAATCCAAAGTTTATTAATAATAAAGTAGACAAATGTAGATACGCCTAATGAATAGGGGATAGTACCTACATAAAGAGGTGTAATTATTTTATCCCAATTTTGAGAAAACCAATCTAAGTTTAGATTTATGTTGTCTAAACTTGGGTTTCCCAATAAAAAATTACCTGTTTGATACTCCATGTAGTACATAAATGGCATGGTAAGAGGATTAGAGAGCCAAACCATTGAGATAGCGATGGGCACATTAAATTTTATAAATGGGGTAATAGATAGAACTGCTAACATCTGCATGGGCATGGGAATAAAACCCCAAAAGAGTCCTATGAGTACTCCTCTTGAGATAGATTTTCGATTAATAGAGAGATATTCACGAGGTATTTTATATTTTTTGATAAAAGTATTTATCTTACCATTAGATTGTTTTTTTTTAAATAATTTTCGCATCATGGTGTATTTTATTCATTCTAGCTTTAGGTTTTAATAAAAGATGCGTTAATTTATAACAGAGCGATGGAAGTGAGTATTAAAAGTTCTTAAAATATCTTGACAAACATTGAAATATAATGTATAACTAGGCTAATAATATATTAAGGAGAGGCTTGTGCTTCCATTTACAGATGACGAATTACAACCCATAGTTTCTAGCATGATTGAAAAAGCGAGAGTATGGATACAAAAAGATGGTGGAGACGTAACATTACTTGATATTAAAGATGGTAAAGTCTATGTACAACTCCAAGGGGCATGTGTCGGATGTGGCTCTTCAGGTTCAACCATTAAGTATGGAATTGAAAAAGAGATGAAAACCATGATACACCCAGAGATTACAGTGATGAATGTACCGCACGGTATGGAAGATAAACTAGAAGAGCTAGGATAATCGATGTCAAAAATAAGTCTTAATACATTACTTACAAGAGCTGAAGAGCAATTTACTTCAGGGAAATATGAAAATGCATTAAGAACCTATGGACAACTGTTAACTGAATACCCTACTGCTTCAGATGCTGAAGTGGGTGTCTATCTTTGTGATATTGCGTTAGAGAGTGCCGAAGAGGCACAAGCTCTTTTTGATTATTATCAAATTATTAAAACAGAGCAAGAGGATGCCCATGAGGTGATGGTTAATTTATTGACTACTTTAGATGTAAGCCAAGGGCAAGTAGCTGAAATCTTAAATACCAAAGAAGATAAAGCAGAGTATAAAGATGGTATTAGTTATGAAGATTTTTTACAATTTATAGACAATCGTGGAAGTTTTAAACGTGCTTTTGAAGATATTATGTTTTCCACAAGGGTGATTTTGAAAAATAAAGAGGAATACATTCTCTTTATTAGTCTGCTTATTGAGCGAGGTCAAATAGAACTAGCAAC
>JALSHP010000359.1 GCA_026982175.1 Campylobacteraceae bacterium | reverse complement strand
ATACCAACTCACTTTAACATTGGAGTGAGGTCGCCAAATAAGCTTAATGGTTCTTGCTGTTTTTTGGAAACCTTGAAAAAAGGTTACTGCCTCAAAAGCGGGGAGTGTTTTAATATTCATCACTTTTCCATGAGGCGATTCAAATCCACTTTTAACTGATGTAAAAGTGTAAGTATAACTACTACCTTGCTTAAGTCCTTTATCAATATAATGCGTTGCAAAACGGTCACGTACCGTTCCAATTTTAATTAATTGTTTGGTTGGACTATTTTGATACGCATTACTATCTGTTCGATAGATATTTAAACCCATTATGCCTTGTTTTGCCAATGATTGCCATTCAAAAGCCACGGAAGTATGATCGGCAACAGCTTTGACATCATTAACCTTTGGTAAAGAAGTGTCTAACTGCTCATTGCTTAGCAGTGCGTTTGAGCTACAAGCTGTCAGTAACAGTAGTAAAATAGCTATTGAGAATATCGGGGTTAATTTTTTCATGAACCTCTCCTTTATTAAATGCTTTGTCAATATAGCTTTGCATATCGGTAAATAGGGGAGCAACAAACTCCATCTGCTCACCTGTAGTAGGATGCACCATATATAACTTATAAGCATGTAAATATACACGTTTTATTGTATCTTGTTTGCTCTTAAAACCATATAAGGTGTCTCCCAAGATGTGTCGTCCTAAGCTCTCCAAGTGAACTCTAATTTGATGGGTTCGCCCTGTAAAAAGCTTTACGGCAATAAGTTCTACCTGTCTGCTTGTCTCCAAAAGTTTATAAAAAGCTGATTTTGCTTCTTTCCCATGAGAGACAACATCCATCTTTAAACGATTATTAGGGTTACGTCCAATGGGCTTTTCTACAATGCCAGAGGACTTTAAAGGATAGTCAATGAGTGCTAGATAGTAGCGTCCCATGCTTTTGTCTTGCAGTTGCTCACTAAGCTTTTGATGGGCTTCATTGGTTTTAGCAATAACCAATGCTCCTGTGGTATCTTTGTCAATTCGATGGACAATTCCATGTCGCTCTTCTCCTGAAATGGTGGAAAGCGAAACACCTTTGTTAATTAACCAATCAACTAAGGTTGCTTCTTTAACTGAAGGGGCAGGATGCACAACTAAGCCTGAGGGCTTATTCACCACCATCATCACCTCATCTTCATAAATAATCTCAACATCAAAGTCTACAATGGGAGCTTCTTTAGGAGTAAGCTCTTTAAATTTATAGGCTACCATATCCCCAACATTGAGCTTTTTCCCTGTTTTTAAAACAGTTTTTCCATTAAGTTGCACCAAGCCCTCTTTAATGAGTTGTTCTACTTGATTACGACTCTCGCCCAATACATCAGTCAATACCTTGTCCAGTCTACCTACTGACTGAACTTCAAATGATTGTAATTCCATTTTGCTCTTTTTAATGGCATTATAACAACTATTACTTAACGGCCTTTCCTAAGTCCCACATAGGCATAAAGATTCCCAGTGCCATAAGCAATACAAGTCCTGCAATAAAGAAGAGCATAATTGGTTCAATATAAGATGCCAAGTTATCAATAAGGTCTTGAAAACGTGAATCATAATACTCTGTTACTTTTCCAAGCATGGCATCAAGTTGTCCACCTGTCTCCCCTGCTCTTATCATTTGCAATAACATATTTTCAAAAAGCCCTGTCTGTTCAAAGGCATCAGAAAGAGAAATACCTCTAGCGATGTTGGCATTAACACTTAAAAGTTTCTCCTTAATATAGGAGTTATCTACCATATCAACGGCTGTATCTAAGGCTTCTGAAACAGGAATACCTGACTTAACAAGCTCTCCAAATACCAAGGTATATTTATGCATTGTAGAGAAGAAGATAATCTTATGAATTAAATAAAATTTTGGGTGTACTAAAATTTTGTCAAGTTTATATTTAAACTTCTTATCATTTTTATATTGACGTAGTGTCATAAAAATAATTAAGAAAAGTCCTCCTAAAACATAAACCCCATAATTGGTTAATATATTTTCTAAAAAAAGCAAAATTTGTGTTGGTATTGGCAGAGCTGAATCAAACTTCTCAAACATCGCTTTAAACTTAGGCACAACGACCATAATCAAAATGGTAAAAGCAATTGCCATCGCAATAAGGGTAATAATTGGCCCTTTAATCGCTTTTTTAAATTTTTTAACATTGTCTCGAATATCTTCTAAAATAGTAGAGAGCTTAGCATACGCGCCAGAGATATTTCCTGTCTTCTCTCCAAGGTTTGTCATGGCAATCGTAACATGCCCAAACTCCTCACTATAAGGAGCAATAGAGTCAGCAATACTTTTTCCAGCATTAATATCTGAACCTATATTTTCATAGATTTTTTTTAACTTTGGGTTTTCAACATTCTCGGCTACCTCTGTAATGGCATCATGAATAGAAATTCCCGCATCGGTCATGACAGCAAGTTGCCTTATGGCAGAAATTTTATTGTTAATATCTATTTTAGGCTCAAATGATTTTTTCATTCCAGCAATGATGCCATCTAAACCAGAGTTTACACTTTCTTTTGTCTCAACAGCTTTTTGAACAATTTTACCAGGGTTGTTTTTTTTTGCTAATTTCATGGCAGACATTTTATTAACTGCTTGAACAATTTGGGTACTCTTTTTACCCTTTGATAGAATGGTTACTTTAAAATTTTTCATTATGATCTAGCCACCCTTATAATCTCTTCTACCGTTGTTTTACCTTCAAGTGCTTTTTGTAAACCATCTTGAAACATTGAGAAAAACCCTTCACTATTAGCTTGTTTTGAGAGTTCATCTTTGGTAACGCCATTGGCTATCATGGTTGAAAGCGTATCCGAAATAGGTAGAACTTCTGAAATCATCTCTCGACCAACATACCCTGAACCACTACAGACAGGACACCCTTTTCCCACATAAAATTTAGAATTTTCAGGTACATACTTTTTAATATCCTCTTTTAATGTAGAGGACAATACTGCCTCTTCTTTACAAGATTGACAAATTTTACGCACCAATCGCTGACCTTGAATGGCGACCACAGCTCCTGAAATAAGATAAGACTCTATCCCCATATCTATCATACGCCCAATGGCTGCTACTGCTGAGTTAGTGTGTAGTGTTGAGATGACCAAGTGACCTGTAAGTGCTGCTTGAATGGCAATTCTAAGTGTCTCTTGGTCTCGAATCTCCCCAATCATAATTTTATCAGGATCTTGCCGTAGAATTGAACGCAGTGCAGCGGGGAAATCTAACCCTGCATTAGCATTAATCTGTACTTGTTGAATACCTTCCATTTGGTACTCTACAGGGTCTTCAACCGTAATGGTCTTATCTTTAACATTCATAATCTCATTCAATGCCCCATAGAGTGTCGTAGTTTTACCTGAACCCGTAGGTCCTGTTACCAACACAATCCCATAAGGTGAATGAATACCATTGAGAAACTTTTTATAAGAGGTAGGGTTCATTCCTGCCTCTTCAAGTTTAACAAGGGCTTTTGTTTTGTCAAGTACCCGCATAACGATGGATTCTCCAAACATAGTAGGTAAAGTAGAAACCCTAAAGTCAAATACCCGTCCATTCACTATTTTGGTAAACCGTCCATCTTGTGGTTTTCGTTTCTCTGCAATATCAAGATTGGATAAAAGCTTCATCCGAGAAGAGAGTGGCGAAAAGATATTATGTCCTAATCGAAAGTTCTCTTGTAACATTCCATCTACCCTATAACGCACCAGACAATGTTTCTCTGTCGCTTCAATGTGTAAATCACTCGCCCCTTTGGTAATAGCAGAAGATAAAATAAGCTCAATGAGTTTTAAAACAGCAGAGGATTCATTGTCATCACTTTTCTCATTTCCTCCCTCTTCTAAATCGGTTTTAATATCTTCAGCATACTCTTCTGCTTGTTCATTCTCATGAAGTTGTGATAAAACTTGGTGAATAATCTCTTTTCGTCCCAATGCCACCTCCATAATTTTACCATGAAAGAAACGCTCAATCGCCCCTTTAGCTTCAAAATCATGAGGATTTTCAAACGCAACGGTCACTTGGGAGTCTTCAACATACAGAGGTAAGGCACTATAACGAATAAGCTGTTTAAGTGGCAGACGTTTAATTAGCTTATAGTCAATCTCTATATCTGGAATATTAATATATTTAATCCCTAAAGTTTCAGCCTGTTTTTTGAGTAAATCAGTTGTATTAATCCCTGCAATACCTTCTAAATCATTAAGCTCAATATTTTGAAGTCTTAACTCTTGAAGTAAAACCTCTTCCATCTTCTTCTGCTGAAGCAGACGTACTTTGATGAGATTAGGAAGCGTCAACTTCGCTTCTCCATACTTCTCAATAAAAAGTTGTAACTTCGCCTCTTCTAAAACATCTTTTTCTATTAGTAAATCAATTATTTTTTGCATATTTTTCTCCTACTGATACCGATAACGATGTGTAAATTTATCATCTTTATAAATATCTAAAATCATATATTTTTCTTTTTTCTTGCTCTCTTCAATATAGAGTTTATAAGCCATCTCTTTTTTCTCTTTGTCTTTAAAATTATAAATATCATTTTTAAACGCATACTCTTTTTTACTAAAGAGTGTAAAAATCTTTGAAAGAATAAAGTTGGTATTGGGTAATTGAAGATTGCTTAATGAAATTTTGTCTACCATTGCTTGAAAAAGTAGCTCTTTTTGAAGTAAAATGGTAGAGAAATAAGCTGCATTGGCTCGGGCATCTTTGGTTTTTTTTAAGCGTAACATCGGTGTTGCTATACGATGAATATTATCTGTCTCCAAACAGGCAAGACCATAAAGTGTCAAATAGTCTTCAGAGTTTTTATTTTTAGTAAAATATTTCATCGCATAATTACAAGCCTTATCATACTCTTGTTTTTCATACATTTTATAGAGTTTAGAAAGGTTAGAAGCTGATGCAAGAGAGCTTAAGATAAATAGAGATAAAAATATCGTTCGCATTACAGTTTACCCCCCTTGATAGCTTGAATTAACTGTTTCGCTTTTGAAGAGTGATTTTTTTTATAATAAGTAACTAAAATTTTTAACGCTTCATGCTTTTTACCTAGTTTTGCTTTTGATTTAGCAAACATAAACCAACTCTCTTCTAACTTATTATTGAGTTTATTGGCTCTAAGTGCCCACATCTCTGCCTCTTGAAAGTTTTCCTTTTTATAATAGAGTTTTGCCAAAAGAAGTGCATCTCTTGCATTGTTTGAATTGGCAAATTTTGACTTAATCTTCTCAACATAATTCACAGAAGTAGAGGTGAAGTGCATCTTCTTGGTCTTATGTACCTCTTTAGGAGTGTTTCGATTCACTTTTGATGGAGTAGCTTGTTTCATCTTTCCTAACTCCTTAGGTGTTAAATAACTATTGGGTTTAGCTTTTACTAAATGAGAAGCTCGTTTAGATGAAGCTACTCGTTTTTTGGAAGAAGATTTTTTATGAGAAGAAGCTCTTTTTTTCACCACTTTAATACGTTCCTCTTTTTGCATATCAATGACAGGGATAACAGGTGTTAAAGTAACTTTTTCCAGACTTTTAAGTTCTTCTTTTCTAACTTCTTCTTTTTTTAACATTGCTTTAACTGGTTCTATTACTTCAGCAGAAGCCTCTCTTTGCATTACCTTAGCTGTGCTGTTGTTCTCCATAGAGACTCCTAAAACTTTTGTATTGTGCATTGTAGGAGTTGCTGCGGAAGCAAAGAGTGTATCTTGTTTATCATAAGCATAATAACCACTTACTCCAAGCAAATAAACTGCTGACACTTTGACCAAAGGGAGTAAGACTCTTTTTACTTTATAGTTAAGCCATTTATTCTCTAATTCTCGTAATTTACGCATTGATATATCCTAATCTAATGGCAGCCATTTCCAATATTTTTGTAGAAAATTTCTTTTTAGAAATCTTGGCTGGTTCATTTTTTTCATAATATTCATAAATATCAAAAAGAGTATAGAGATACTTATTGGTCTCTCTAAAATTTCCTTTTGTATGGCTATGAATATATCTAAAGTGCTTTTTTTTCATAAGGTTAAAAAAGTCTATAAAACCCTCTGCTATCATCTTTTTTTGAATATAAATTTCCATGTCATACTCATTGGCATTAGACATCTCAATCACTTCCCAAATACGTGTTTTAAAATGCTCTTTAGCAATAACATCTTCATTATCTGTTTTATGAAGTGTAATGACAAACTTAACCACTCTAGTGTCCGAAAGAAGACGAATTTTCTCCATGAGTGCTTCAGAGTAGAGTTGACACTCATCTAAAAGAAAAACAACCTCTCGTTTATCTTTTAATTTTAGACAATACTTTAATAAAGCATCAAAATTAACACGCATTTGTGTAGGAATTTCTTGCCCAGACATCGCCTCATAGATACTCTTTAAAAACTCTTTTTCAGAGAGTATTGGGGAGTTAAAGTAATGAATCTCTCGATAAGCTTTCATATCATGATAAAGCTTATTGAGTAACATGCTTTTACCTGTACCAGGTTTACCATAGAGAAGCACCATCTTAAGAGGTTTGTCCAAAGAGCTTTCAAGAACAGAGTAGTTATAGGCGGTGGACTCTAGTTCTACATAAGCACTTTGGTCAACCATATCAACAAAAACATTTTTTAGCTCTTCGTAACTTTTATTCATAATTTAACTTTTTATATCCCAAATCTTCTAATGATAAAACTTCATTGGTTTTAATAATATGAGGGGTAATAATTAAAACCAGTTCATCCACTGTATTCACACGAACTTCTCTCTTAAAGAGATGCTCTAAAAGTGGTAAATCTCCTAAAAGTGGTACTTTTGAGACTTTGGTTCCATCTTTAGAGGAGATAAGACCACCTAAGATAACATGTTGACCATCTTGAAGTGTCACGACTGAAGAAATTTGTTTTCTTGATAAATCAGGTGGAATGGTTCTTGAACCTGTAGTATCCGTATTAACCGTATCAATCGTATCAGAGATAGATGGGTTTATCTTAAGTGTAATTGAGCCATCGTCTGATATTTCAGGAGTAATATCTAAGAGTATACCTGCAAATACAGAATCAATAATCTCACTGCTTCCTTGCTGTCCTCCTCCATTACTACTAATAAAAGAGGTCTGCTGTATCTTATAGAAAAGCTCATTTCCTACAGAGATTAAGGCAGGTTGATTGTTGAGTGTTAAAATCTTAGGATTTGAAATTGACTTTACATCCCCTTGGGTCTTTAAAAACTTTACCACGTCATTCAGTTTTGTCGAGCCTCTGGTAATAATTGCCCCTGAAGTCTTTGGTTCAGTTCCTGCTTCAGCTGTTATATCACCAATAGAGAGTCCACTATCTGTTACTGAAGTTAAACTACCAATGTTATTTTGAATGGTACTTGCACTGGCAATTGCCATATTTTGGAGAGAGTAGAGTTGACTCCAATCAATCCCTGTGGTATAAGAGTCATCAAAAGTAACCGATAAAATTTTCACATCAATTAAGACTTGATTTTTAAGTTTATGGGTTAATTCATTAATATAGCTATCAATACGTTCTAATTGATTGGTTGTTCCTGTAACCGTAATCATCCCTGCCTCTGGATTAATAATTGGAGTGGGTGCTTTATAGTCATCTTCTGGGCGATTTATTAAAGAGCCTATCTCTTCTTTAATGGTTGTCCAAAACTTAAAGTCATCGGTACTCTCTATCGAAACACCTGTTTTTGAGCCACTTGTACCACCTGAAGTACTTCCTCCTCCACCCCCAGAGCCACCACTAGATTTATCTTTACCAGAGTTTGCAATGGTCACATGTGCATTACTTTTACCTTTACGACTTCCTGAAATATAGTTCAACTTAAAGGTTCGTGTGGTTAAATAAGAGATTTTTAGCTTATTGTCTGCTAAAGTATAGCTCAAATCATTCTCTGTTAATACGGTGTCTAAAAACTCTGTTAATGAAGCATCATGCATCTTAACAAAATAGAGGTTTTGAGCCATCTTTTTCTTAGCTTCTGAATCTTTCACAAGCAGACTTAAAGCACATTCATCAGCTAAATTTTCCACAACATCTCCAATGGTTAACTCATTGTTAAGTGTTGCAGTAAACAGTTGTGTATCACAACGATTGGCAGAAGCTTCAACCAGTGCTAAATTGGAAAATAATATACCATATATAATTTTTTTTAAATTCTTTCTTACTACTAACATTACTTTTTTCCTTTGTTTACATTAAAAATATTTTTCTTTTTTAAACTTAATGTTTTATTGCCTTTTGAGCCTTTTAACAGAACAGATGAAGTAGTGATATTTCCTATTTTATAGTCTCCTAGTCTATCACCCTCTTTATACCACTCACCATTAATAAAGACCCTATTATTCATAATCGCTTTAAGTCCATAGACAATCTCTTTTTTTGCTAATTTCATTTTGGCTACTTCAGTTTTCACCTCTTTTTTAGGTAGAACATACAGAATAAATGGATTAGCCGTATCATTAAGTTTAATTAATGAAATACCAACTCTCTCTTCTTTAATCTTACTCACCATATGTGTAATCTTTTCATGACTTAAAGTTCCTGCATAGATTAAATTTGAACAGATAACAGTTCCCATAACTATTTTATGTATCTTGTTTTGTTTCATTAGTTATTTACCCCCCATACGGAAATATTAATATCAGCCGCCACAACGGTGTCATTTTTATCAAGATAGAGATGTGACCCATAGACATCCGTTACCAAAACAGACTTTTCAAGCTGATTAACAAATTTAACAATATTTTTATAATCACCATCACATCCGACTGAAATCTGTAACACATGTCCAAAACTACCATTATTTTCAACATAGTTATTCTCAATATAATTAATGGTCACCTCTTGATTTTTAGCCTGTTTAGTAATTGAATTTAAAAATTTAGACCAGCTCTCTTTATTAAAAAGTAATGGTGAGAGTTCATCAATACTCACAGAGATAAATGAGATATCATCATTTTCTTTTTTAATATCATTTGTTAATTTTTTAATATCTCTGTCATACTTTTTAATATAGAAATCTCTATCTCCATTTTTAGTAATGCTTCTTAAATACTCTTTACTCTCATGTATCTTTTTCTTTAAACTCTTCATCTGTCGATTCGCATTGTTATACTTCTCTTCAGCAAAAGGAAAGTAGATACTGTATGAGCCATAGCCTATAACTAAGGCTACCAAGCCTATCATCATCCATTTTTCATTGCTTGACTTCTCTTCAAAGTAGTCATCTAGTTTATTTAATATATTTACAATTGCTTTCATTTATAATCCACCTTTAATGTTCCACGATAAATTGATG
>JALSHP010000358.1 GCA_026982175.1 Campylobacteraceae bacterium | reverse complement strand
ATGAAGCATCCATGGCCACCATCGACCGATACTACTGTCTCCATGTGGGAAGATTTGAACATAGAGTTGTAGTCCTGTAATTAGCATCCATGCTAACAGCAAGTGAAAAATTAGAAAATAGACACTGTTAAAACTATCACTATGCGTTGAGTCAAACTTCTTTCTTCGGTTTAGTGTCACAAGATTTAAAAGCACTTCTCCAAATTCTTTAACGTTTTGTCCTGTGGGAATGACCTTTTTCCAAGGCTTCTCAAAACGTGAAAAGAAAAATAGATAAGCAATAATAATCGATGTAACATCAAAGATAATCGCCACCATAAAGTGACCCCATCTGTTCCATGCCATGACATATTTGTCCACCGCTCCATCAGCAATGAGTGTCTGATAATATGGAGCTGCAATGTAAAGACCTGTGGCAACTGCCACAATCATTGAAAAAACATTGACCCAGTGAATAATTCTCATCGCTGGGGTCATACGTTTGACCTCTTTGTATTCTGCTTTAGACATAACAGCCTCCTTTAGAATGCACAGGTAGGGTCAACTTTGTAAACAGCTAACTCCTTACCTTTGGTGTCCATCACGTGTACAGCACAAGCAATACATGGGTCAAAACTATGAACCGTTCGGATGATTTCTAAAGGCTCTTCAGGGTTTGCCACCTTTGTTCCAATGAGCGACGCTTCATAAGCACCAATCTCACCGTTTGGTCCACGTGGTCCTGCATTCCAAGTTGAAGGAACAACCGCTTGGAAGTTTTTCACTAAACCATCTTTAATGACAATCCAATGCCCCAAAGACCCTCTTGGTGCTTCAGCCATACCACGACCTTTACAATCTTTACTTACTTCATCAAAGTCAAACTCTGTCCATGTACTCAGGTCACCAGAAGCTGCATTTTTAGCCAACTCTGCTGCCCATTCTACCATGGCATCACCTATCATTTCAGTTTCAATGGCACGTGCTGCTGTTCTTCCCACAGTTGAGAAAAGAACCGTAATTGGTAAACCTGAACGTTTCAAGAAGTTACCTACATATTTAGTGATGTTTTTGTCACCTTTTACATAACCAACCACCATACGAGCAAGAGGTCCAACTTCTACTTTACGACCATCATAAAGTGGCGACTTAATCCAAGAGTATTTCCCTTCTGTTTTAAGATAAGCATAGCCATCGTCTTTCTTTTCAAGCCCTGTGTACTCGGGAATGGTTGTTCCAACATAAGGATGCTCTGGAGCACCTGTTCCCTCAAACCATGAGTGCGTTACATCTTCCGTAATTTTGTCTTCATCTAGCTCATGTACTTTGCTAATGTCACCGTCAAGAACTAAACCTTGTGGTAAGAAAAGTGCTGACTTGTAGAATCCTGTATCATCGAGTCTAAAGTCACCATAAGACATGTATGAAAGAAGTCCACCACCAGAACCACCAACACCTTTTCCTAATGTACCTTTGTGTTTAGTACCATGGAATGATTGAGAGTTATCAGTTGCTTCTGCTGCATAGGCTGTTCCAGCCATGTAAATATCTGGTAAGTATGCTTTTTTAACAAACTCATTGGTTTCACGTAATAACTCTTGAAAAAGGGCAATACGTGCAGGGTTTTGAATGTCTTGAACACAAGTAACTCCCCCCACAACAATGGATTGTGGGTGTGGTGATTTTCCACCAAAGAGTGCATGCATTTTAGACATACGTCTTTGAACATCTAGCCCTTTAAGGTAGTGAGCCACCCCAATAAGGTTTTGCTCTGGAGTAAGCTTATAGCCTTTGTTTCCCCAGTAACCGTTTCCAAAGATACCCAAACGACCCTCTTTAGCAAACTTAACAATTCGGTCTTGAACCTCTTTAAAAGCTGTATGACCAGAGATGTAAGGTGTTGTTCCTGCTACTTCTGCCCATTTTTCAGCTTCTTCGGCTGTTTTTTTAGGGTCTGCTTTGGTGGCAGAGATAATATCCACAAAATCCAATGCGTGTAAATGATAAAAATGTACAAAGTGATCATGCACTTGCAGTGAACCTTGAATAAGGTTACGTACAATTCTTGCATTTTTAGGAATGGTCACATTAAAGGCATCTTCAACAGCTTCAATACTTCTTTGATAGTGTGTCCCTGTACAAACACCACAAATACGCATGGTCATTAACCCAACATCTCTAGGGTCTCTGTTTTTTACAATGGTCTCAATCCCTCTAAACATCGTAGAAGAAGACCACGCATCAATAATGGTGTTATCTTTGTCAATAACAGCTTCAATTCTTAAATGCCCTTCAATTCGTGTAATAGGGTCAACAATAATATGTTTGTTTCCATTGGCATCAGTTTGATGAAAATTCCCATCACTACCATGTGCCGATGTTTGGGCATGTTCCTCTTTTGTTTCCACTATTTCAGTAGTTTCAGTGGTTTCAGTTTTTGCTTCAACTGTTGCGTTATTTTCTGACATTATGCTTCTCCCTCTACTTCTTCTTTCTTACCTGCGACTGCTGAAGCTGCTGCATGGATACCAATACCAATACCAGCGGCTGTCAACAATCCTAAACCAAACTCATCAACGGTTTTTTCAACCCCACCTGTAGGTGCTTTGATGTTGGCATTTGCCATTGGTCTCTCATACGCGTATTTGTCCCAAAAGTCTGGTTCAGAACATCCAATACACCCACGTCCTACACCAATAGGCCAGTTCACACCTTCGTTATATCGAATAATAGAACAGTTGTTAAAGGTCATTGGACCTTTACATCCTACTTTATAAAGACAGAAGTTGTTTTTAGCTCCCTCATCTCCCCACTCTTCTACATACTCACCTGCATCAAAGTGTGCACGTCTCTCACAGTTGTCATGAATTCTATAACCAAATGCAAACTTAGGACGTAAAAGTGAATCAAGTTCAGGAATGCTTCCTGTCAATACATAGTGTAAGATAACCCCAACCATATTTGATGGGTTAGCAGGACAGGCAGGAATGTTAATAATTGGCTTACCTTTTACAACATCCATCACACCTACAGCATCTGTAGGGTTTGGAGCAGCTGCTGGAATACCACCAAATGTTGCACAAGAACCCACAGCTACGACAGCGGCTGCTCCTTTTGCTGCACGGTGTAAATGCTCTTCAAAAGTCTCACCCTTTGCCCCAATGGTTCCATATTGACCATTCATTCCAAGAGGAATTGAACCCTCTACAAAAAGTAGATATTTACCATCAAAATGTTCCATCGCTTCGTCCATCTGCTTCTCAGCTTGATGACCAGAAGCAGCTTGAAGCGTTTCATGAAATTCAAGTGAGATAATGTCTAAAATAATCTCATCAATCTTTGGTCCATCTGAACGTAAAAGTGCTTCAGAGTTACCTGCACAATCTTGAAGTTCTACCCAAATAACAGGGACTCTGTTCATAAGCACTGCTGCTTGTGCAACCAATGGTGTAAATGAAGCAGGAAGCATCAACATCGCTGTTGTAGCTGAAGCCCACTTCAAGAAATCACGTCTCTCTAAACCTTGCTCTTCTATACTTTGAGTAAAATCTGGACGGTTATTAAGAGGAGCTAATTTTTCTAACTCCTCAATCCTCTTTTGACAAGAGGCATACAAATCAGTATAGTAAGCATCCCCTTTATTGGTATCTACTTTTGCACTTTCAGCCGTAAAGAGTTTTTTTACGGATTCTTCTTTATCTACGCTCATTATCTACTCCTTCTAATTTTTTTGAATAACTATTTTTATTTTAAGCGAATTAAGCTTAATCTTAAGTGAATATTCATTCATCTTATTTTTAAAATTATATTTCTTCTCAATTTAGAAACATAATAAAACACTATATTTTATCATTATAATTTAAAATTATTTAATCCATTCGTTTGAATTATATTCTTTCCCACTTCTAGGCATAATCCACATCTGATACATAGAGGTAAACCACATTACAGCAAATGCCATCATGTACCCAAATCCACCAATAATAGTAAACCATGCAAAACCTGCGAACATTGAAGTTAACCACCAAGATGAAATGTCAATAAGAATAAATAAAAATGGAATCATAATAATTACAGATTTAAATTTTTCATTAATGTTAACTGACATAGAATAAATATAACCCATAAAGATGAAAATAAAAGCAATACCAAAAAGGTGAATGTGTGAAACTCGGGTCAAAGAATCAACCGATGCACCCGCATCTGTTTCTGCTACTTTAGCTGCTTCTTCATAACTTGTTAACGGTGCTAGGGAAGGCATAACTTCTTTAGAGTGACACGCAATACAATTGGCTTGAAAAATTGGCTCAACTTCAGCCCAACCCTCTTTGGTCGCACCTTCTCTTGCCCATCTTATCAAAGTAGCTCTATCCAATACTACTGCTTTATCTTTCATTGAACCATTAAGTTTGGATTCTAACTTTGAGCTGTCTTTGTTCCCATGATAACTGTAAACAACATCATCAACCGAAACACCAAACTTTCCATCTGCCATACCATGCGTTAGCAATATTTGTGCCAATGCCATCAAAATCCCAATTCCCATAACCAACAAATACCCTGTAAACAGTGTTTTAACTGGCAAGGATAATGACGGTAAATTAAACCGTCCGCTATTTTCGTGATTCATCTAAACCTCTTTCTTACTTTTTATATCTATTCCATTCAAAATGAATAGTTGTTCAGTATCATATTAAGATTTTTCTTAATAAATAATGAATAACTATTCATTATTTATTACGATTTAAGTTTTAATTGTTTATAGTGGTGAATGGTTATTCATTTTAAAGCTCATAACCTTTAAAGTGAACCCAAATAACCATAATTTTATTTTTATAGATGAAGAGTCACCATTAAAATGATTATTTAAGATAATTCGATGCACTTTGTCCTCCTTTAACTCAATGCTGTGTCATAGGAACACTTTTAAAGGTAGGCTCTTTGTCTTATAGACTACAGCCAGTTAAGTAAATGTTTAATTCTACCCATATAATTAAAAATTTTGTACTCATTCCTTTTCTCGAGACTTAACTGGTTGTAGTGTGTATGAAAAATTACTGCGTAGTACAAACCGAACAGACATCAAAAGTACGAAAAATAAACGAAGCCTCTTCAATGGACTTTGAACCTACCATGGCTTTAATGGCAATCCCTTTTTCTCTCTCATCTCCGTGACTTAAATTCCATTGGGTAGGAACAATAATCTCATAATTTTCAATAACACCATTTTTAACCTTAACCTTATGAATGAGTGAGCCACGAGCAGCTTCAACCACCCCTGTTCCCTCAAACTTATCTAAAAGTAAAGAGGCATCAAGCGTACATGAGGCTTCATTTAGGTCTAAGTTTTTTAAAAGTTTTTTACTATGTTCTAACAAGAGTGCCACTTCATGTACCCTTGCAAAAACACGTGTGAGCAGTGAGTCTTTATAGCGTTTATGTAAGTTTTTTACAATAGGCTCTTTGTTCACCATAGCACGAGCAAGGGGACCCACTTCATAGAGTCTATTTTTGTAGGCAACAGCTTTGGCTTTTGTGCCTTTTTGTAAAGCTTCACTTACAAATTTAGGATTAACCGTTGAGGTTTTAGTCGGTAAAGACTTACCAGTCTTCCAAAACAGGCACTCCCCAAAAACAATAAAACGGTCATGACTCTGCCCAATTTCAGCCATACCATTTTTGCCAATGAGCTGTAAAGCTTTTCCAAAATCTCCTTTGACCTTACTAAGTGATGCACAAGAATCTAAGCTCAAATATTCATCAAGTTTCAAACCTGTCATTATCTGCTCAAAAAACAGAATGCTCTCATCTACAAGGGTTTGAGCTTGAAGCACGTCCACATAAGTAGGGTCACAAGTCACCCCACCTGGTACGGCGTAAGAGGAGTGAGGCCATTGTCCTGCAAAAATGGCTAAGGCTTTGGTAATGGTATTAGAGAGATAAGAGGCTTTAAGAGCGTAATTCTCTTCACTTTTTCTATCTACCAAGCTCTCTAAAGTAGGTAAAATATTTAAATAAAACCATTTAATATGATTTTGAATCAGCTCACACGCCAAGGTAAATTCACGAATATCATTCGCCTTTTTAGTGAGCTTCACCTCAACCCCTGCATTTCGATACCCATCTTCAATGGCACGAACAGCAGCAATGAGATGAGCATGGTTACAAATACCACAAACACGAGGGGTAATCACCAAGGCATCACGTGGGGCTTTACCTACTAAAATATCTTCAATCCCTCTGTAAAATCCAAAGTTTATTTTGACATCGTCTATGCGACCTTTGTCAAAAGAGAAGTCCAGTTGGGCTTCACCCTCTATTTTTTCTATTAGTTTTTTAATTATCATATAAATTAAAAAATACCCTCCATTTTTAAGCTATCAAACCCCTCATATCTTTGAAAAGATAATAGATATAGACTTTTTAATATATTTTCATCTATCTCTTTTAACTCTTCAAACACACTATTCTCTATACCACTTTGCTCTATCTTATCCAATACATCATCTATGACTTTAGGTAACGCTTCAAGCAATTGTTTAAAAGCCTCTTTCTCTCCTGTTACTATCTCATAGAATTTATCAATAGAGACTCTTCTAATATTTTCATGACAAGTTGATTCTCCATCTAATGAGATTTTCCATACTATATTTTGACTATTTTTGGCAATAACTTCAACTAAATAACATCTATTCGCTCTATCTTCTAAAAGTTTACTTTGCATTCTCATAAAAGTCTTTTGAGAAGAAGAGGAGTTCATTGTATTATGTTTATTTTTCATTTCAACATAAATTTTATCTACCTCATTGACAATATCAAAACCTTGTTTTGGTACAGACCAATTTGTCTCTTTGCTATCTTTATGAAAAATATATTTAAAAATATTTTGTTGAAAATAACCAATATTATTAGAATTTGATTTATCCATCTGTCTAATTGATTCAGACTCAATAATCTCTTCAATCGTCTTTCCATAAATTTTAGCATCAAAAGTTAATTTTATAGGGTCAATCAAATTTTTATTGAACTCTTTTAGATTAATTTTAAATCTATACTTTTCAATCGTCTCTTTTACATGATTAAATAAATCTTCATTATCTATAAAAGTTAAATTATACTCTCTCATTTATCCTCCAACTTGTCCAAATATCTCTTAATTGCTAACCCAACCTCTTTGGCTAAATTAACAGGTACAGCATTGCCTATTTGCTTATATTGTTGAGATAATGCTCCTTCAAAAACCCAATCATCAGGAAACGATTGAATTCGTGCATTCTCTCTAACTGAAAAAGGTCGTAACTCATCAGGGTGACAACGTTCTGTTTGCTTTTGAGCAGGGCTACATAACACAGTTAATCCTGCTTCTTCCCACGATAAACGCCTTGCTATTCCTGTACGCCCTCCACCCATAAAATAGGTAGTTTTCATGTACTCTCTGGCAATATCATCAGGTAAATCTCGCCAACATCCCCCTGGTTTTACATGCTTTAGAACCTCTTTTTTCTTTTCATTATAAGTAGCACAAGGAGATGTGGGAACATCTTGTAAAACATCTTTTAAAGTCAATGTTTCAGCATAAGGAGTGGGAAACTCAAATTCTTCATTTATCTTAGCTTTAATATCTTTTCGTACCCCAATAATAATAATACGTTGTCTTTTTTGTGCTACACCATAATGTAAAGAGTTTAAAACTTGGTAGCTTACAGAGTAACCGACCTCTTCAAATACGGCTATCATAGTTTTTAATGTCTTTCCTCCATCATGCGTGACTAAACCTTTAACATTTTCAGCAAAAAACATCTTCGGTTTTAGCTCTTTTAAAATCTCTGCATAGTCATAAAATAATGTTCCACGAACATCAGCCATACCTTGACGATTACCAGCGTAAGAGAAAGATTGACAAGGGTAACCACCAGAGAGTAAATCTATCTCTTCATCATCTTTTAAATATTTTTTAATGCCCTCTTGCGATATTTTGGTAATATCTCCCTCAATCACATTCCAATGGGGTCTATTGGTTCGCAAAGTTTTAGAAGCCCACTTATCTATCTCTAAAACAGCCTTACTTTTAAATCCTGCTTCTTCTAAACCTAAAGCCAAGCCACCTGCTCCTGCAAAAAGTTCTACTACCGTATAGTTTTTTTTAGAAATAATATTTAAATTTTTTATTGTACTTGACATCTATACTCACTTATTTTTAATACTCTAATTTTAGCTAAAAGTTTTATAGAAAAGTAGAAATATTTCAAATTGTAATATTTCTGCTAATCATACTTCACCACCCTCTGCGTAAACCTCTCAATCTTAAAACTCTTCGCCACCCCTGTCGCTGTTAAGTAGGCTCGTTTAGGAATGCCCAAAGGCATTTTGGAGGGAATCCCCATATTGGTCTTGGTTTGAAACATCGCTTTTTTGGGAAAAGTGGGTTCAGTACAGCCAAAACAAGGTGTGCCTACTCGGGTTTTAGAACTCACATCATTCCAAAGAATTTTGTTACAACTTCCATGCGTATAAGGGGCTTGACACCCTTGCTCATAAAAGAGACAGCCCTCTTTTAGTCCAAAACCTTTGGTGTCTATTTTCCATTCAAAGTATTCATTGCGTGTACAGCCTTGGTGAACCGTAATGCCGTAAAGTTCTTGGGGTCGGTGCATCTCATCGAGGGCTATTTTTTTGTTTTGAGACAACATCAGTAAGACAAAAGAGAGCCATTTGGGATGAATGGGACAACCAGGAAGTGAAATTAACTTGTGAGCATACTTTTCATAGCGTTTACTCTTCTCTTCGCCATCAAAAGCAAAACCAGTAATGTTTTTAGGGTCTGCTTGTTTAAACATTCCTCCAAAAGTGGCACATGTTCCTGTGGTGATGATGTGTGTTGATTTTTGAGCATAGGCTTCAATGACTTTAGAGATTTCTATGCCATTTTTTACAAAGCCTTTCTCTTTAAAAGAGCCTTCTAAAAGTAAAATATCACACGCTAAATGCATACTTAATACCTCTTCAAAACTCTGTTTTGTATCTATGAGAGGGTGATGCACAAGTTCAAAATGAGATAAAATAGAGAAAAAATCTGGATGGTTAAAAAAAGAGTGAGCATTTCCATTACAGGTGATGCTTTGAAGCCATAGGAGTTTAGGCTTTTTCATCTACTATACCTTTAAAGCACAGTAGATATTTCTTGAAATATCTTCAATATACTCTTCTATGGGTTTAGGTAAAACCTCTTCTCCTTTGAGAAAAACCATACCACCCAAATAGCCCATAAAGAGACCAAAAGCAGAAAAGAAGTCTTGGTTACGTAATGCTCCATTCTCTACTCCATCATCAAAGAAAATCATAATTTCAGTAATGAAGCCAGAGACACATATCATTCCCTCGCAACCATCGTGAAAAACTTCTCTGTTTGAAAGATAAACACGT